>JAKFVC010000032.1 GCA_021732415.1 Planctomycetaceae bacterium | reverse complement strand
AGGGCGAGGGGAGCAATGTTGGTTCAACAAACCTAAATTAAACTGCCCGTCGCCCCATGTCCCCACCCAGCGAACACTCCATCACTGTCCCCGAAATCGGCGCGGGACCGTTACGAGTTCGAGTCTGCTCCTGGCTCGTGGCACTGGGGGAAACCGTCCACGAGGGCGACCGCATCGTCGAGCTCTCTCTGCCGGGCATGACGTTCGATATCAACTCACCCGCAGACGGCCGGTTGATCTCCATCGACAAGACTTTAGGGACGGAAGTGCAGCCCGGGGATATCCTGGGAAAGCTGCTCGTGTAACCGAGAATTACGACGATCATTCCCAATCGTCGATCGATCGCGGCCAATCGTCTTTCAGCAGTCTCGAGAGAGACCGATCGGCGAGAACCCGGTCGCCGGTCTGGCAGCGGGCGCAGTAGTTGGTCTCGTTGTCGGCGTAACGAATTCGCTGCACTGGGGCGCCGCAGTCGGGACACGGTTTTCCAAACTTGCCATGCACGGCCATCTCGTCCCGAAAGGCCGTTACGTGCAAGGGAAAATCGGGGCCGCACTCCGTTCGTAAGCGGTCAATCCACAACTGCAATGTCTCGACAGTCGCCTGATGCAGTCGGTTGATTTCTTCGTCGGATAACTTGCGAGTCTGCAGCAGCGGCGACATTCGCGCCCGATGCAGAATTTCGTCCGAGTACGCGTTGCCGATTCCCGAGAAGAGGGATGGATCCGTCAACGCCCGCTTCAAGGTATGGTTCTCGCTCGTGAGGACGGCCTGGAATTCCGCGACGGTACAGGTCAGGACATCAAGTGCCTCCGGAGCATGGCGGCGGACCTGGTCGAGTCCTTCGAAGATGTGCAACGCGGCTCGTCGCTTCGAACCGGCTTCCGTCAGCAGCAGCGTGCCACGGGAAAAATCAAATGCCGCGAGTCCGATCTTGCCGGTGATCTTGGCTCCGGCGGCTTTCCACTGCAGCCTGCCGGCAATCATCAGGTGCATCACTAACCAGAAATCACTTTCGAGACCCAGCGCAATCCGTTTTCCGAAACGACGAATTTCGATGACGCGCCGATTGAGGACCGCGTCGAGTGGCGGTTCGAACGTTCGCAATAAAAACGGACTGGAGATCCGTACGCCCTGCAGACTGTCACCCATGATCCGCGCCGTGAGGGCTTCGATGTAGATCATCACATCGGGTAACTCGGGCATGAAATCGTACACTTCCTGGATGGGAATCGAAGCCGCTGAGCCGGTCGGTCAGACTGTCCTGACGGCGATGGAGTCGGCGGCGAAAGTGGGGCCAGAGTCAGTCCTTCGCTTTGGAACCGAGAGACTTGAAATACTCGACAACTGCCTTCTGTTTCCTTTGCTTGGCCAGGGCCATTGCGGATTTCTGGTTCGTTCCTGCCGGCGCGAGAGGGTCCGCTCCCTTCTGAGCCAGCGTTTGGACAATCGAGAGGTGGCCGGCACCAGCGGCCAGTTTGAGCGCAACATTAACAGACGCCGCTGGCCAGGGGAACGAGTCCAAGAGGTAACACAAGAGATCGTGATGGCCGCGTTCAGCCGCGATCGACAGGCAGTTCTGATAGGGCCCTCCGAAATTGAGGGCGATGCGTGCACCAGCAACATCGGCGCCATGGGCAGCCAGGGCCTTGATCGTGTCCGTCTGTCCTGTGAACGCGGCCATGATGACGGGCGTGGACTCGTTATACGTCTTCGCTTCAACTTTGGCGCCAGCTCGAATCAGCGCCTCCACCATCGTCACACTGCCGAACTGCGCGGCGTAGTGCAACGGCGTGGAACCACCAGCTTCGACGGCATCTGGATTTGCTCCCGCTGCGAGCAACCGAACCACGGTTTGATCACTCGGCATTTGTGTCGCAAATAGCAGCGCGGTCTGACCCGATTGGTTCGCATCATTTACCGGAGCGCCGGCTGCGAGAAGCTCTGCCACCATGTCGTCATTGCCCCTCCGGGCGGCAATGCCCAGCGGCGTCTGATTGTGTTCCCGCATGCGCGCCGTCACACAAGACGGATCGCGACCAATTAGCAGCCTGAGTTCTTCGAGATCACCGGCTTCGAGGACATGGAAGACCTCCGAGTCGTCGGCAGACAGTCCGTAGATCCTAAACGCTTCCGCGGTCACATCCCTCTCCCATCTTACCCCTTGCGGCCTGGTAATTCAGACCGTACCCGACGTGATTCACCATCCATGGCGAGAAGCAATGCTCGTCCTGTGGTTGAACAGCCAGGAGTGTCAGGCACAGCGGACCTACTTCATTCGAAGTAACTTTAGGATCAGGCCAGCATACCGAAATCATCAGAGATCGAGAATACGATTCGGTTTGGCAAGTGCGCCAGTCGCTCCCCAATTCACAGACAAATCAGGCACAGTTGACATCGACATTTGGTATACAATCTGTGTAACATGAATTTCCCTTCACACTTCAACGTAGATCTTGACGCGGAGAAGTCGTCCTCAATGACGAATCGTTCTTAATGCAGTGGCCGCGCAATACCGAGGAGACCTCGAGTGATGAATCAACCGCCGTTTTCAGAGATTGGAGCGAATTGATTCGGCGAATTTCAGCGATGCCAGAGGGGTCTCGGCACTCGGCCAAGTTGGGTTTCATAGCGACGGAGGTTGTCTAGACATGTGGGTCTACTTGCCGAATTCTCGGAGGTACGGCCAATTCTTAACATTCTATTTGAAAGTTCGAAGTTCAGCTCAGTAACAGATTGTGCCTCGCGGAAAGATTGGGAGTAGCGTTCTCATCTCATACTTCAATCGGGAGAGCTTTCATGGTCAAGCGGAACTGTCGTGTTCAGTCGAAATCGGACGCTGGGGAGCAACGCAGCGGATTCACTCTCATTGAATTGCTGGTGGTGATCGCGATCATCGCGGTCCTCATTGCGTTGTTGCTGCCCGCGGTCCAACAGGCGCGGGAAGCAGCCCGCCGGTCGCAGTGTAAGAACAACCTGAAACAGCAAGGCTTGGCCCTGCATGGATTTCATGACACATTTGGTCGTTTCCCGGCTGGCACCAATCCGGATATGGAGCCCTGGAAAACTCCCGGTTCTGCGGATGCGCACTACGGCAGCAACTGGAAGATCTGGACTTTGCCGTACATCGATCAGGCAAACATCTATAACAAGTGGCAGTTCAACTCACAAAGCGGTTACAGCAACGCCAACAATTTCTCCCTGCTGAGCGGCATCATGCTCAGCGTCCACCGGTGCCCTTCGTCGATTCTCCCAGATTTTTCGACCCGGCCGCATAGGAACATGTATACGTGCTATACGGCGATCTCCGGATCGGCCACTGATCCCGGTGCCTTTGCCACTGCCGGCGGGGGTTTGTGCAGCGACCATGGCATTCTCGGTGCCAGAAGCCTGACCAAGATCAAGGACATCACTGACGGCACCACCAACACCATCCTGGTGGGCGAGCAGAGCAACGAGCTGCGCAACGCGGCGAACCAGATCATCCTTGGCGCCGCCTACGGTGGTAGTGTGGGCATCTCGGTCACCGCGATGGGTCCCGACGCCGTCTCCGAGGGCTGTCAAATGACCTCCAACAGCTCTGAACTTTATAACATCACCACCGTTCGCTATCCGATCAATCAGATCGGGATGACGGTCGGTTCCGGTGGGTGCAACGACAATGTCGGCAATAACATTCCGCTCAGCTCGCTCCACGTCGGCGGCGCTCACTTCCTCTTCGGGGATGGTTCTGTGCGCTTCTTGAGCAACAACATGAATCTGCAAACGCTGTACTATGCAGCGTGCCGTGACGACTCGGTGCCAATTACACTCGAATGAGCGGGTTGCCGCCGAAGGTTGGCTCAGCAGTATCGACTGTGGATTGTTGCACGAGCCTTGGAAAATGCGTACCAAGGCTCGTGCTCTTCTTGATTGAATTCCTGTCATCTCAATAGAAGCAGTGTGTCGCGATGGAACGATTCCGTCTAGCGGTCTGTATGGGCCTGATGCTCCTCTGGAATCCGGGTTGTACCCCGGAACGCGAACCCCCGGCCGAGGCCTCCAAGGTCAAGGGAACGGTCACGCTCGACGGCAAGCCGGTACCGGCCGGGGAAGCTCACTTTGTCCAGACGGGCGTCCCCCCCGCGGTGCTGAAAATCACGGACGGCTCCTTCGAGGGAGACGCTCCCACGGGTGATAATCAGGTCGAAATCTTCATCTATGTCGAGGGCCCGCCGAACCCCAGGTATCCCGACGAGCCCACGAAGAATAACGTTTCACCAGCCAAGTATTGGGGACCCAAGACCGTCCTGAAGGCAGCGGTCAGTCCCTCCGAACCGAATGAGTTTAAATTCGACATGTCGTCCAAGTAGGTCAGGCTGTGCCTGACGTTTTGCGAATATCTTGGGTCATCTCGAAGAGCGTCAGGCACAGCCCGACCTGCGCCACTTATCGTGAAAAATTGATGTTTCGCTGGGCGTCACAATGTGGGATCCGAATCGATCCCATATAATTTGCGCCGCGAGAGGATCTGGAGTACAATCGCCTGCTGCTCGCCATGTGAATGTGTGGTCACATCGACGGTAAGCGGTTGGAGGCCAGATTCGGATGCCATTGGTTTATCATCAGATGTTGTGCATCGTGCTGAACATTCCGCTCGGGAGTGCAGGCATGGTCGCGGGTGCCTATCTGGCGTTTCGATTGGGGATTAGCTCATCGGGCGACTCGAATTGGGACCTCGTTCGCTGGGCGGTCACCATTGTGATTTCGCTGGGGACTGGATGGATCTGCACCTTGCCATTGCAGTGGGTGTATGATCGGAAGGTGTCCGCGCGCTGTCCCAAGTGCGATCAAAAAACGGCTTACCGTATGTGGCCTTCGTTCCAGAAGTACCAATGCCGCAACTGCGGCGAGACGTCCACCGCCTGATGACGCCACCGCAAGTAGGCGGCTGGGTTTCTTGTTTTATAGCCGCGTTTCGCCAAGAACGCGGGCGAGTGACTGGCGCGGCCCGCACTCTGGCGAGATGCGGCTACGACGAGGTGACCTGCGGAGCCGTCACGACTCTTCTTTTTTCTTCTTGCCTTTGCCCTGTCCCCGGGGCGAGTCTTCATGCGGCGGCGTCAGACCGTCGGCGGGTTGATTCCACAAGCGCCAGGGGTCTTGCAGACGACGCATTTCGGCGAGGAGCAACGCCTCCATCTCTGCGAGCTTCGCCGCGTAGCGCGGGTCAGTCGCGAGGTTCACCTGATGGGGTTCGGGGGTCACGCCGGTCAGGGCGATCACCTGTGGATCGTGGTGCTGTGCGAGCAATTCCTGCGGGTTCTCTTTGAGATTGAAGAGCTGTGTCTCGTGGACCGCGCCGTTCATGACGTCGTACTTGATGAGCTTCCAATCGCCTTGCTTGACGGATCTCATACCGGGCTTGGTGCCGCCGTTATAGACCCCGTAGAGGACGTCGCGGATGCTCGGCTTTTCACTGTTGAGGACCGGCTTGAAACTGGTCCCCTCGTTGGTGTCAGGTGTCGCGACACCCGTGAGGTCGCACAGTGTGACGAGGACATCTAAGAGGTAGATGTTGCCCTCGACGCGGCTGCCGGGCTTGATGCCGGGGCCCTTGACGATGAACGGGACGCGCCACGAGTGCTCGTAGAGGTTCTGCTTACCCTGCAGACCGTGGCGGCCAATCGCGATGCCGTGGTCGGAGGTGTAGAAGATGTAGGTGTTCTCCAGCTCGCCCAGCGCTTCGAGCCTGGCGAGGACTCGGCCGATCTGGATGTCGATGTTCTCGCTGCACGCGTATTGTCGCCCCAGTTCGTTGCGGATGGTGCGTTCGTCGCGCCGCTGCCACACACCGCTGACCTCGTTCTCATCCCGCAAGCCTGGATGGCCGTGGTTGAACGGATGGGCTGGAAGATAGTTCGCCGGCAACTTTGGTTGCAGTGCGTGCGCGGGGGGTGGCGTCGATTCGTCCTTGTGATTGACCGCTCCGTATTTCGCAAGCAACTCTGTCGTGCCATTACGTACGTCGTGAGGATGCGAAAAGCCGAACTCAATGAGAAACGGTTTGGTGTCCTTGGTCGATTCGCGCTCGGCGAGGTAATCCAGCACGCGATCGGCGTGCCACGCGCTGCCGGTCTCGGGAGTGGGGCCGCGTTTGGTGGCGTCATGGCGGACGGTGAAGTGTTTGTTCGCCGCTTCGTAGCTATTGCCCTCCTTGCAGGTCCGCATCGTCGCATAGCCGGCGCGGTTGAACACGGCGGGGATTGTCTGCTCGTCAATCTTAGGCGGGCAGAGACCCTTCTCGCGCGCGAGGGGTGCGATCGGCAGATGCCACACGCTGCGCCCACACATAATCATGTGCCGCGACGGAGTGCACACCGCACCCACGAACGAGCCCATATGATAGGCCCCGTCGAACACCATCCCTTCTCGCGCGAGACGGTCCAGATGGGGCGTCTCCAGCCGAGACTGCGGGTTGTAAATCTTTAAGTCAAACGGCGACTGGTCATCCACCAGGATGAACAGAATGTTCGGCCGCTTGGCATCTGCAGCGGAAGCCTCGCCGCAAAGCAGCACGAGAGCCGCGATTAACGTAAGGCAGGTTTTCATGGAGGCGATGCTTGATCTCTAGGCCAGCACTCAGTGGGCCACGTTGTGAAGCCTGCCTGAATGGGATGTTCGCAGTGGAGTTATCCTTTGACAATAGAGTTTAGCACGATGGGATTAAGTTTCCATGAAGCCTCGCAGCCATGTAGGTCTCGTGGCCGCATCTCGCCAGAGTGCGGGCCTCGCCAGTCACTCGCCCGCGTTCTGGCGAAACGCGCACCAGGCCGGGGTCGGGTGTTCAAACTTCAAAATTGGCTGTCCGGTTGGGCTTCGAAGTTCAGGTTGACGTCAGGCCAATTTTGAAATTTGAACGCCCGACCCCAAACTGACAGGCGTCGCAGAACCATTAATCTATCAAAACCTGCAAAGAAGATTGTGGCGCGCGGCATCAATGATTGTGCTCGCTCGATTCCTTACGGAATCTTCCTGATTGTTGACAGGCCCCTGCTGGTTTCAATTGATGACACGATGCAGTCTGATCTACTCGATTTCTGTCCCGATTTTGTGGCGATAAGCGCGCGGTGACGTTGAGCAGATTGGGGTCGGGCGTTCAAATTTCAAAATTGGCGTTACGTCAACAAACATTTTCAAAAGCTAGTGAGCAGCCAATTTTGAAGTTTGAACGCCCGACCCCGGCCCTCACGGCTTCTCGCCGATCATTTTAAGAATGGAGTCCGCGGTCTTCTCCACTTCCAGCCATTCCTTGGCCTGCATTTGCCCCTGCATCTTTTGCATGAGCTGGGCGACTTCCTTGTTGCCGGTTTTCTGCAGCCAGCTTGGGAGTGTCTTCTGGATTTTGTGGATCTTGGGGGGCAGGCGATCCTGCAGACCGGCAACCACGACTCCTTCGATCAGCGGTTCTCCCTTGAGAAACTTGCGATACGCCTGCAGGGCTTCGTCGCTCTCGGTGCAGAGGCGGAAATCCATGTTCTTCAGGCGTTCGCCCCCGATGCCCCAGGAGAAGATCGTGGTCAGGGTGGCTCCGTGGTTGAACATCTTGGCGAGATACGTCTCCATGTTCATGCCGGTCTGTCCCGGACCGGTGCCGGGCTGCATGTTCGTCCCCTCGCACGAGGCCCAGCCTGCCTGTTTGTGAGTGTTCACTAACTCGTAGATGTCCTCGAACAGCCCCGGCTGCGGGTAGGTCGAGAACCCGGGGCGATGATGCTTGCCGAAGGCGACCGACGGCGGGGCGAAGTGATTGTGCTGAGAATACGTATTTCCCTTGTCATTTTTCATGTAGGTAATGTTCTTATCGTCCCCGCCTCGAAACGAGCGGCGCGACAGGAACGCCGTGTGGGAATAGATTTGCCGTGACGACACACCGGCCTCCGCGACGCCCGTCGTCCAGAGTTCGATAAACTCCTGCACGACCAGTTCCCGTTCGCGATCCAGATCCTTGGGCGGCCGTTCGCGACTGAAGCCGCGGTTGAGGAGTGCCCGATAGCCGAGATACTTGCCCGTCTTGAAATCCTGTCCGATCATCGTCTCCCAGCCCACAATGACCCCCGCGAACAGCTCGGGCTTGTTTTGCTGTTGTAAGCGGGCCACACCTGCGTGAACTGCCTTACCGATGAGTGTCGCGCGGCGCTGCACCTCGCCCTGAATCACCTTGCTATTGAAGCACATCTGCGGTGGAGCTTCGGAGGGCTCCTTGCTCCAGTCCAATCGCCGGCTCTGGCACGGAGTCCCATCCCAGTCCAGAGCTTCCACGTTCTGCGGATCACTGCAGAGATCCTTGCGGCTCCTCCAGAAGATGGAATCGTCAATGTGGAAGCCCACCGCCAGATCGGTCTCCAGAGCCAGATCAAAGGCCAGCTCGATGTACTTGACGGTCTCGGCATCGCTCTGATCAAAACAGAGCGGCCCCAGCACGATGCCCAAGCGGGCCTTCGCGTCACCCACGGCGCCAATCCGCTGCTTGATATCCAGGACGTACTTGCGCAGGGCAGTCGTCCCCGGCACCAGCGGTTCCGGCATCCCGTTGTTTAAGGTCTGAGCATCCCGGGGATCGCTCGTGAAGTTCGTGAAGACCTGGAAGGCGAGGTACTTGGTCTCGTTGGTCGCGGTCGCCGCAGATTCCTGCCCGCAGGCCGAACTCGCGAGCAACACGGCCGCCATTCCCAGGAAGCACAGGTGTTTCAGCATCGGCCACCCCTTGGCACAAAGCCAGACGAGATCTGTTGGTGTATGCGGGAATATACTCGCATAAACGGCCGGCAGTTTCGAAAAATGGTCGGGTAGGTCAGGCTGTGCCTGACGCCGTAGGATGGCCGCCCCGGCTGTCGTGTTCTTCGCACTTGACCCCGGCCGGAGAGAACCAAAAAAGAAGACGGCCGTGGCGGCCATCCCACAGCACGATCTCCGGCACGAATGTTGCGGTTAGTCGAGTTCAACGCGCTGCCGTGGCCCGGCCTGTCAATGTCGGGGCTCGTACCGCAGCACTGTTCTAGAATGAGTGAGGAAGCCATGCGAAATCAACTCTGCAGACCAATCATGTCGCGTACGCTGATCGGCCTCATTGCCGCACTCACCTTGAGCACGTCCGTGTATGCGGTGGACATTGTCGATGATGCGGTGCAGATCGACGATCGAGCTGCTCAGGTTTTGCAGGCGTCGAACTCTTTGTGTTGGGAAATGCACCGTTACCACCAGAAGCAGCCCGATTTTGCCCAGACGTATCGGTCGGCCAAGGCGATCTGGTCTCAAGCCGGAGAAATCCGGGATGCTCTGCGAGCCGGTCCGCTCGAGACGGATGCTTTGCTGCAACGGCTGAATGCCATGAATGACACGTTTCAGCAGCTGGAAGCCACACTTTCCAAATGGGGAAATGGGGACCGCTCGCAGATTCCGAATAATAGCGGTCCGACACAACGCACGGTCGTCACTCAGGGAACAGCGGTGGATTTGCCGTTGCTGGGAATTCACGTTGGCCGGCCGCAGGTGTATGTCGAGGAAGACGATACTCCGCAACTGCTTCGCCAGCGATTGCATCCCAACTCACCCGGCAGCAAGCGGAGTCTCGAACGAGAAATAGCCGCGACGAAGGTGGCCTTGGGCTACCTGCTGGAAGATGCGAACGTCGTTGCTCCGCCGAACACCGCAGCCCCCGAGGCAGATGCTTCAGCAGCGACCAGTCCGACTCCTGAACCGCCACCCGACACGACTTTAGAGAAAACACAGCCGGTTCCAGCGAAGTCCAAGAAGCCGGACTGATGCCGAAAACAAACAGGACCTTCTACCTCATCTGCAAGGTAGAAGGTCCATTGTTTTACGCGGAGTGCACCGAACATCTCTGACCAAGTCGCCGACTACTTCTTGCGTTTCAACTCAAACTTCGCCTTGCCCTCCGCTTTGCCTTCGTTGTAGTTCGTCCATTCGGTCTTCAACGTGTCTTTATCGACGAACGTAAATGTGACGTCGTGCATGTACATGTCTTTGTCCGACTTGAGATTCGTCGCTTTGACAAAATCAAACGACACCTTCTTATCGCCCGCTTTCGGCTTGGCTCGCATTTGAGGCTGGTTGCCTAACATGCAATAGTGCGTGAGGAGCAGCGAGTCGCCATCCGGATGAATGACGGTGATCATCTCATGGTCTCCGTCCGGATCAATCATTTCGACCACAGCACTGCCGCCCGAAGTGAGTTTGTAGACGACACGGACTTCGCTCTCCTTGTCGCCATGCAGTCCCTTGCCGACCCATTCACCCACGAGTTGTGCAAAGGGTTCCAGCGACGGGCTGACCGCATGAGCGTGTTCCTTGTGTTTGTCTTTGTCCTTTTCCTTGTCGAAGGCGGGAGCCGATGAGCCCCAGGCCAGGCACGACAGGATCGCCAGTGACGCCATGATTCTGTACTGCATGAGTTCTTCCTTTCACTAACAAATGGAGTATTCTGCCCACCCACTTGTGGAACAGCATGTAGCGGAACGTCGTAAGACTTCCGCCGATTTACGATCGACTTTATGGATGTCCTCAACGCCTACGCGAGCGTTAGAAACAACGCAAGAATTCTTACGAATTCTTCTACTGGATTTGTGCACGTCAATTCTACTTCTGTCGCGCTTCGGCGATTTCCCGGACGCGATTGATTTTATAGGACCAACCGCCATTCATGCCCTGGATCAGATCAGGAGTAATATCCCCGATCGCCCGGTGAATGAGTTTCAGACGTGTTCCGGTGCCTTCGGCGGTCAATCGATACTGCACGTGATTCATGCAGGCGAATGACATAAAGAACGGCCCACAGATCTCGATCAACGTGGGTGGCTTAATGACCTGCACGTGCCCCCAGAAGTGGCCGCTGTCATTGCCCAGGTCGCGAAACCAGCGTCCTCCGGGGCGGGGCTCAAGAACCATGGGCATGGGTTGGCCAGACGAGTTCTGACTGGCGGGTCCCAGTTCCTCGAGTAGCGATTCATACGCCAGATCGAGCGGCGCGGCGATGAAGATGTCTTTCTCGATGCATAAGGTCTGAATGGGTTCGTTGACGGCCGTAGCAACCATTTGTGAAACTCCTTGAAATGCTGACGTGGCCGGCACCCGCAGCGCCGGCTGTGATGACGCTATACGAAAACACTAATGCGCAGACTATGTGCGCCTCAACAAAGTTGTTGAGCAGACCGAAAGTATGAGAGTACCAGTGTGTGAGGGTATGAGTGTAAGGAAATGCCAAGAGGATTCGGCTTCCTCTCTCACTCTATTACCCTCGAACCCTCGTACTCTTACACGAGTGTGATTGCATAATTAGGCGAAACGGCACTAACCTGATGTGCGCCGTGGCCTGCTACCTTGCAGCGATCAATTCTTCTGTGCGCGTTCCTGCGCTTTGCGCTCGGCGCGTTCCTTGATGCGATCCAACTGACCAGACCAGAGTTGCTCGAATTGTTTAATCCAGTCGTGCACAGGCTTCAGCTCCTCGGGGTTCAAAGCATAGAGACGGCTTTTTCCCACCTGTTGAACCGACACGACACCCACGGTCCGTAGTACGGCGAGGTGTTTGGAAACCGCAGGCTGTGCCAGATCCAGGGCCTCGACCAGTTCCCCGACGGCCAGCGGACTGCCACGCGCCAGCAACGACACGATCTCCCGCCGCCGAGGCTCGGCCAGGGCATTGAACACATCAGACGTCGTGGAAGCTCGTGACATGGCTACATCATATTCCTGTATCGGAATATGTCAAGCGTAAAAATGAAGAATTGCGTACGTTGGTCGATTGCTGCCTTGGAGAACGTAACCTTCACGCGGAGCGATGAAGGCTACGTTCTTTGTCTCACGCCCAAATCTGCGCCCCGTTCGAGGGCGCACATCATCTAGCGGGATGGGGCATTTCTCGGTTTTCGCTCCGTCGTACGGGAAAACGCTGGGTTTCATTGCGTTTCGTGATTTGGGGACTCGCGATGGGCATGCGACAAACTCTGTACCGGACTTGGTGAGCCCCGTCCCATGAGGACGGGGCTCACCTGATTTCTGGTTGATCGATTTCTGGTTGATTGAGGGCGGTTCGTTTGCCTGATTGTTGTTGCGACTACCTTTAGAAAGGGACTCATCATGGACACCACATTTGAACCATCTCCTGCCGCCATCCGTGAACTCGAACCCGGCGGCGCTGTGCTGGAGCAGCCGCTGGAGTTGCAGATTGTTTCGCTGGCGGACGTGCCGGCGGAACCGGTGCAGTGGTTGTGGGAGGAAATGATTCCACTTGGCAAGGTGACTGTCGTGCATGGGGATGCCTGCGTCGGGAAGACTTGCTGGGCGCTGGATCTGGCGGCTCGGGTGTCGGCGGGGATTATGTGGCCGACCTTCTTGCGGATCCCGGGGCCGGCTCCGGTCGCGGGGAAGGTGCTCATCCTGAATGGTGAGGATCATCTGTCGAATAAGATGGTGCCGCGGTTGATGAAAAGCGGGGCGAACATGCGGAATGTTGCCGCCGTTCCGGGGTTGAAGTCGAATTCCGCGGACGGGGAGCGGGCGTTTGATCTGGAGCAGGTCATTCCGAATTTGAAGCAGCAGATCCAGACGCTGGGCAATGTGCGCTTAGTGATCATCGATCCCCTGGAAGTGTATTGTGCGGCGGGGCCGAAGACGCAGCGGATGCGGTTGGTGATGGCGGCGCTGGGGAAACTGGCGGAGGACTGTGGCATTGCGCTGGTCGTGATCTCGGCTCGCAAGAAGTGTGAGTTGCCAGGGCAGCATATGTGGCGGATCGATTGTGAGATGTGCGATCCGGGGCAGCGCTGGTTCGTTCCCATCCGGTGTGGGTGTGCGAGGCTGCCGTTGGCGATGGCCTTTCAGATTACTGATCAGGGGTTTAATTGGGACGGGCGGAATGTCAAACTGGACCTGGATCAAGTGCGGGGGAGTTCGGCGCAGGAGCACCGGATCGCTCTGCTGAGGGCGGTGGCGGCGTTCCTGACGAATTTTCTTAGCAATGGGGCGCGGTCGGCTCGGGAAGTGTTTCGCGAAGGTCAGCGCGCGGGCTGGTCTAAGGCGCAGTTGTACCGTGCGAAAACTGCGATGCGGGTGGTGAGCTATAAGGTCGGGGAGTTCAAGGGACGGTGGATGTGGGAGCTGAGCGAGTTGACGTTTGTGGGAGGGTTGCCTGATTGCTTCAAGGCGAAGCCGCCGGCTCGTCCTCCTGTGCCGCCGACTCCACCAGTTTCGGCCGCGCCACCGGTTCCGCCGGCTGCGCCCGTGCTGGGAGGTCCGGAACCCCATGACCAGTTTCTCGAGCGATTGTTGAAAATGTCTGCTGGCCAATCGCCCGTGACCGCGGCGCCCGGCCCGGACGAGTCGGAGCTGGCCTCGCCGTTTCCCACGGAGTTACTTGAGCGGATGATCCGGTGGGACCAGGAGCTGGAGCGGCGGATGGGGCCAGCAAAACCCAAAGATTTCAAAGATTGCGCGTGACGTTTGCGTGTGGTGGCTATTGAATCGGGGACTCCTGAAAGAGTTTTGACAGAAAAATTAGACGACAGAAAAATGGAGAATGCTTTGCTGGGTGAATGGACTGAACAAGATTTTTCTGTCGTCCCATTTTTCTGTCAAAGCTGATCGTTCGTAAATCGGGGCAACCCTGTTTCTATCGGCAAAGCCAAAGATTTCAAAGATGGCGCGTGAGTTCGCGTGGATTTCTGGGTTTGGCACTCTTGCCGTTCTTGTGTTTGACGGTCGATCGCGGACTTGCAGGATGCCTATCCTACGGAAGCGTCGAAGATTTCAATGATCGCACGCGAGTTACATGTCGTCGTCATCGATGATCGTGACAGCGCCCGCGGTCGCGTCTGGATTCAGCGTTGCTCCCTGGGGCCAGAGCGTAGGAATTCATGGTAAATCGCCCACGTTCTGGCGAATGTGGCTACGTCGTGATATCTGCTCTCCTATCGAGGCAGGTCGCGAATCATGCCTCCGCTGACATGACCGACGTTTCCCTGTCCAGTCGAACGGGGAGCATTCACGGTCTGCTTGCGCTGAGTCTGTTTCATTTTGTCCAGGTAGTTCGAACGTGTCGAGCCGTACGGGGCAAGCTTGCGAGTCAGTTCTTTGCGATAGACGTCGCGAGATGCATAATATCGAGGTTGGGGCGTTACGTTTGGACGGACGGTCTTGGCCGAGTTCGGGTGGATCGTATCCACCCAGCGCAGTGGGGGCTGGTTCGATCCCGGTTCTGGAAGCTGAGTGACGTACTCCAAAGCGTACGAGTTTTGGGCAGTGATGGCGAAGATTCCGAGGACGGCGAGGACTCCGGTGAGCAGCGATTTGGTGGACATGACTTTCTCCTGGGTGGGGGTTTCACAACGGCGGGTAGGGTAAGGCGGATGGTGCGGGAGATATCGCAACGGCTGTGCCAGTCGTGTTGCCGGCGTTGGGGGATTGTTCTCAAACCGAATCCAAATAAGGAATTGCGGTGGTTTGTTGCAGGTTTGAAGGGAAACTGCAGGCATGATGTCTGTCGTCAGCCCCGCAACAACTGTCATCACAACAACGACACCCGGCGGATTTACGGGGGCAATTCACGGCGAGGATCCCCGGCGAGGATTCACGAGGCTGTTGTCCCAAATTGGTCTGCTTTTACGTATAGATACTGGCGAAATGTCTTGATTGAGACAGCATGCACTGCGGCCATGTTTTAGGAGTCTGTTAGCGATGAAATACTCGGCACATCGGGGCTTTCCGTCAATCTCGACGAGCGTGCGAATCCTCACCCTGTTCATAGGAATGCAAGTGGCCATGGCTGGAGCTGCGGAGACCAAAGTGGACGTGACGTTCGACGGTAGCTACGAGACCGACAAGAAGGACGGCGGCCGGCCGGTGGTGCTGATTGCCGCGGCGCTGGAAGTCAAGCCCGAGGTCTTTCGCAAGGCCTTCAGCGGAGTGACGCCGTCAAAGAATGGCCCGCCGACGGGGGAAGAGGCGCGGAAGAACAAAGCCGCGCTGATGAAAGTGCTGCAGCCGCTGGGGGTCACCAACGAGCGTCTCGACGAGGTCTCCAACTATTACCGCTATCGCCCGCATCGCGGCGAACTGTGGACGCATTCTCCGGCCAAGGCGCACGCCATTGTGGAGAACGGCAAGATTAAGAAACTGGTGATCACTGATCCGGGATCGGGGTATAGCTCAACGCCGACCGTGACGGTAACTGGTTTTGAGAAGGTGGAGTTCACCGCGTCGGTGCATTTCGATAAGGACCTCAAAAAGAATGGTTCGATTGATACGCTGAGGGTTGCCAAGCCGTAGGCCAGATTGCAAAAACTTGATGTTGGCGAGCCCCGTCCCGTGAGGGCGGGGGTAGGGTTGCGACTCTGTTTGCCGATAAACGTCACTCAATGCCCGTTGCGCAGCGGAGCTCGCTACTCTACCCCCGCCCTCACGGGACGGGGCTCGCCTAGTCGGTCGTGATGTTTCGGTTGTTACGTTGGTTTCGATGGATCGACGAGTTTTACTATGCACCGAACAGGGCTCGAACGGGTTGTCCGTCCGCAATCCGCCAGGGGCGTCCGGTGAGGTCATGAATCTCGGAAGTGGGATCGATGCCGAAGCGCCAGTAGATCGTGGCGGCTAGATCGGCGGGAGTGACTGGTTCGGTGGCGGGGAAGGATCCCAGGCGATCGCTCGAACCCACCACGGCACCGCCGCGGACTCCCCCGCCGGCCATCAGGACTGTGTAGCAATCGGGCCAGTGGTCGCGGCCGCCGTTGCCGTTGATCTTGGGGGTGCGGCCGAATTCGCCCATCGCGACGACGAGCGTGGAATCCAGCAGGCCGCGGTCGTCGAGGTCGTCAATTAATGTACTGAGGCTCTGGTCCGCGAGAGGGAGCAGGAATCGTTTATGTTGATTGAAGTTGTTGAAGTGGGCGTCCCAGTTCTGGCCTTGCTGGCGGAAGTCGTAGACGTTGACGAACGGGATTCCGGCCTCGACGAGACGACGGGCGACCAGCAGGTTTTGGCCTCGCATCTGTCGGGCGTAACCCATCTCGGAACCGTTCCCGCCGCCGCCCCCTTCGCCCACGCTGACGGGGCCCGGGCCGTAGCCGTAACGGTCTCGCATTTGGGGGGATTCTAATGAGAGGTCCAGGGCGCGACTTAATGCTTCTGATCCTAATAACTGGAAGGCGCGATCACTAAACTCCTGCCAGCGGCGGACGATGGCCGTGCGGGCCTCGGAGACGCGTTTGTCTTGCAGCACGGACAACAATTTGCGGCGGTCGCTGAGGACACTCGGCGAATGACCGGCGGGGAGGGTCAGGGCTCCGGCGCGGTACAGTTTGGAATCGGGGTCGACGTTGATCTGCAGGGGATCGAGGGTTGAACCCAGGAAGCCGCCTCCCTGGCAGGGGGTATCGACCACATTATGAAACACGAAGGGCAGGGCGGCATGCGGGACATCCAGCTGCCAGTCGCGGCGGAAGTGATTGACGGTCGCTCCGTAGCAGGGGAAGAACTGCTTCATCGGAGCGAATTCCTCACGGTCGCCGGTGGGCGATTGGCGTCCCGTGAGGGCTTCCGTCGACGCCGAGTCGTGGAGGCGGTTCTCGTGATGCATGCTGCGGATGAGGCCGACCTTGTGCATCACGCGCGACATCTTGGGCAGATGCTCGCTGACAAATATTCCGGGAGCGGAAGTCGAGATGGGTTGAAATTCACCGCGCACTTCAGCGGGGGCGTCGGGCTTCAGATCGTAGGTATCGAGATGGCTGGGGCCGCCGTAATAGAAGACAATGATGCAGGCCTTCAGGGGAGGCAGTCCCGAGTCGTCGCTCGGTCGGCCCTTCGCCCAGGCATGACGCAATCCAGAGAGACTCAGGCCGAGTCCGCCGGCGCCATATTGCAGCAGTTGGCGACGGGACAGCGAGTCCGCAGGAAACCGATTCTGGCTGGTGAGCATCAGCTTTGCTCCTCGGTCGGATGGAAGCGTATAACGTACAGCAACTGTCTAGCAAGTCGGATCACTGATTGTAGACGCAGAGGACGGTGAACGCCAGACGCATGTTGGACGTACGCCCCCGGGGGGTGTAGCCGCTAAATGGTGGGGAAGGCCTCCGAAAAACTCTTGCTCCCCTCGCCCTGGTACTCCGGGGAGAGGGGCTGGGGGTGAGGGGCACGATTAACTGGCGACTTACGGTCCTGAAATTACAAGACAAAAAGGGATCCGGAAGTACCAAGCCGAACGACGCGCGGAATGCCCCTCACCCC
>JAKFVC010000190.1 GCA_021732415.1 Planctomycetaceae bacterium | reverse complement strand
CCTCACCCCCGACCCCTCTCCCCGGAGTACCAGGGCGAGGGGAGCGGAAATCTTTCGGAGGGCTTCTTCACCATTTAGCGGCTACACCCGCACCTGCGTGAGGCAGACTTCTCTATCCCTGTGGCCGGACAATCGTCTACATTGCGGCGGCTTGGTCGATGCCGATGGCATGGCCCGGCGACGAATAATTCCGACTCGGCGGGACGGCAGCGGACGCGTCCCGGGCAGCCTTCGCTCACACTTCTGGTCACGTACAGCAACTATGGCTCAAGAACTCGCGAAGAAATCGACCTCATCCTTTTGGACGTGGATGCTGATCTCGGCCGTCTGTCTGGCAGGGATTATGGTCCCCTTCATCTTGCTGGTCGAGGCTCCCCCTCCTCACCGGATTGTGATCGCCACGGGCCGGCAGGATGGGGCGTACTACCGATTCGCCCAACGCTATGCGGAGCTCTTGCAGAAGGATGGCATTATCCTCGAACTGCGAGCCACCAATGGATCGGTGGAGAACTTGAAACTGCTGCAGGATTCCAGCTCGGATGTCAACGTGGCGCTCGTGCAGAGCGGGATCGCGGATCCGAAGTCTTCTGAGTCCCTGCAGGCCTTATGCAGTTTGTACTTCGAACCCCTGTGGGTCTTCTATCGGGGATCGAAGGATATCGATCGGCTGACGGAACTGCATGGTGCGCGACTGGCGGTTGGTCCGGAAGGGAGCGGTACGCGGGGCATCGCGGTGCAGCTACTCGCGGCTAATGGGATCGATGGCACGCAGGCGGATCTCAAACCGATCGCCGGTGCTCCGGCTGCCGAGGCATTAAAGAACGACGAGGTCGATGCGGCGTTCTTCGTCGCCGGGGTCGACACTGGATACATTCAGCAATTACTCAGAACTCCTGACATACGCCTGATTGAGCTGTCGCAGGCCGCGGCCTATGAACGGCGATTTCGGTTTCTCTCCAAGTTGACCATTCCTTCAGGTGGATTGCTCGATCTGAAGGACAACATTCCGCCGAAAGACACCGTACTGATTGCCCCCTGCGCGACGCTGGTGACTCGCAAATCGCTCCACCCGGCCCTGATTACCCTGTTGCTGAATGTCGCAACCAAGGTTCATAGCGGAGGTGACTTGCTGACCAATCCCGGCGAATTTCCGTCGGCATTGCACACCGACTTGCCGCTCAGCGAGCATGCGTCGCACTACTTCCGCTTCGGTCCGCCGGTGCTGCAGCGACTGTTGCCGTTCTGGGTTGCGTCACTGGTCGATCGCTTGAAGATCATGATCATCCCGCTGATCGTGGTGCTGATGCCATTGTTGCGTGCCGCTCCACCGTTGGTGCGCTGGCGAACTCGTCGCAAGATCTATATGTGGTACGCCCGGCTGCGGCAGATCGACCAGAAGGCCATTCGCGGGATGTCGGCCGCGGAAGCCAAGGAATCGCTCGAAGCATTGAATACCTTCGAGCAACAACTGGCGTCGGTGGGTGTGCCGCTCAGCTATATGGAAGAGTACTACAACCTGCGATTGCACCTCAATTTGGTACGATCGAGAGTCTTGACTATACTGTCAGAGAACAAGTCGGTGGCATAAGGTCTGGATCAATTTGGACTGCGGTGATGAATGTCCGCAATCTAAATTACGATGACGACAGCCGCTTAAACTCGCGCTCCCCTAAATCTCAATCTCGGGTAAGATGCCGCCCGGATCGGCCAGGGGGTGGCCGGCGATTACGACGTGAAACGGAGTTCGAACATGCGTTGGATATTGATGTTGACTGTCGTTGCGGGCTGGGGAATCTCGGGAGGCCAAGTCGCTGCCGCTGAGCCGATCGAGACGGCTCGGTTGTCTGAGCAGGTTCTCGGCGAACTGATGGCGATTCCCGGGAAGCAGATTCCGCATCGCCTGCTGGAACATGCACAGGGGATTGCGATCATCCCCAACGTGATCAAGGTGGGGTTCGTGGCCGGTGCTCGTCGTGGGCATGGTGTTGTGTTGGTACGCGATGCCGAAGGCGAATGGAGTTTGCCGCAGTTTATCACGCTCACCGGCGGCAGCGTCGGTTGGCAGGCGGGCATTCAAGGGACGGATGTCGTGCTGGTCTTCACGACCAAGAAAGGCGTCGAGGGCCTGATGCGGGGCAAGTTCACTATTGGTGCTGATGCCGCCGCGACTGCTGGCCCAGTCGGGCGCAACGCGGAAGTCGCCACGGATGGTAATTTGCGGGCAGAGATCTACTCGTACTCACGCAGTCGAGGTTTATTCCTGGGCGTGTCGATCGATGGTTCGGTTCTCGATATCGATCATCATGCGCATGGTATGTTCTATGGATCCCCAACGGGAGAACTGCCCGGTCACATTCCCGAACCCGCGGCACACCTGCGTCAATACCTGGGTGAACTGACACAGGGGAATCGTCCTGCGCGGCGAGAAGAAGGCGGTCCCGCTCTTGCTCCGCCGCCGCCTCACCGGCAATTGGAAGCGTTGCGGCGCGGGCTGCATCAGAACGCGGCTCAACTCCATCGACTTTTGGGCCCTGAATGGCGGCAGTATCTGGCCTTGCCGATGGAAGCTGTAGACCCTGCCGGACAGCCACACGTGGACGTTCAAGCGTTGATTGCGGTGGAGCAACGTTTCGCGAAAATCGTCGCCACACCGGCGTACCAGCAATTGGCGGCCCGCCCGGAATTTCAGTCGACCCACGAACTGTTGCGAGAATACATCAACGCCCTGACCGCGGCTGGACCGAGCCTGGAACTGCCGCCACCTCCAGTGAGATAGTGAGAGTGCGACGAACACACAAAAACCCCGCAGCAATCGTCATCAGCGACGACTGCTGTGGGGTTTTGAAACTTCAGCCCGTTTAGCGGTTACGGCTGTTGCTCAACCGTGACCGCGACCAGTTCCGCATTCACTTCCTGGGCCATCTCGCCATCGGCTCGTAAGAAGACCAGCTTCACTACCACCGGTTGCTGCAGAGCCACAGCCGGCACCACGAAGGTCACTTTGTCTCCTTCCCACTTGACGATCTCGGCGGGCAGGGCGACCGCGTTGTATTGCATCATGATCCGGCCAGCGTTATCGCCAGCTCCAGTCACGTTGGCCACCACTGTGGTCCCCGGGACGATTTGCGGCATCGCACCGTTCACCAGCGTGTCGGCGGGAGGCAGTTGCACAATCACCGGTTCCGTCGCGACCACTGGCAGGCCCAATCCACCGGCGTACCCGTAGCAATTTCCCCAACCTGGATACCAGCACCAGCCCAGGAAGATCGGGGGGCACGGAGGGCACCAATGGTGAGGATGATTCGGGAACTTGTGGGGAGGGCAGATCGGAATCTTGGGCCCGACCGGAATCTTGACACCTGGGTTGAACGGCAGCAGCGGAGTTTTGATCTTACCGATCAATCCGGGGTCAACTTTGATCCCACCATTGCCAATTCCGATGTCAATCGGCTTCTTGCCATTCCCGATTCCCGGATCGAGTATTGGCTTTTTAATCACATCGATGGGCTTCTTGCCCTGACCGAAGCCTGGATCAATCGACGGCCGCCTGGCGATACCGAGGTCGATAGGCTTCTTGAATCCCTGTCCGAACCCCGGGTCGCGTGCCTTGAGAATCGGCGTGTTGATCTTGGTCAGACCATTGGAACCACCCGGGAATCGCGTGACGTTATTCAAGAGGGGTTGTTTCTGCACCTGGGTATAGTTTCCCGACGGCATCTTCATCGTCAGGCCGCCTGCACGCAGCGTGGGCATTTGCTGCGTTCGCATCGCGGATCCCTGTGAATTGCCTCCGTGAGACATCCCGAATGAACCATGGCCCCGTCCGTCGGCCAGCAAACTTCCCACAAACACAGCTTGCGTTGCCGCAGCGACCAACATCGTCGAAATCGTTGCAAATCTCATGATAAACTCCTGGTATTGTGATCAACTTCCGTCTGCGAGTTCGCTGGTGAGCTTTGTCTCGCAGGTGGTCGAAGTATTCGTTCCACAGATACCGCAGCGCAGGCGCCCAAAAAGTGTTACATGGGATTTTGCGAATTCTTTTAGGAAGTCCGATTTCATCATCGAAATTGCGCAAGAATCGGTAATAGAGAGCACCGCAAATCAATCGCAATTGAAGTTCCAGATTGGTTATCGCCAGGAACATTCGTGTCATTTGCGTGATTCGTGGTTCTTCTCCTTAGGAAGTTATCAACCACGAATCACACAAATGACACGAATAGAATCTGAGAAATCATGCGACAAATTGTTTCGTCGGTGACTCTGAGCCATTTGGTGTGAGCGATTGGATGTGAGCGATTGGATGTGATTGCCGATGCAGCCAATTTCGAGACGCAGACGCTAGCAGCGTCTGCCACGGGGAATCGTCTCGCCTAAGACTCTTCAAACGCCGTGCGCAACTGGGCCATCGAGCGACTAATGAGCACCCGAACTGCGACGTCTGATTTGCCCATTTGCTCGGCGACCTCGTGAGTCGACAGGCCTTCCACATAGCGTAGGCGCAA
Source organism: Planctomycetaceae bacterium (assembly GCA_021732415.1). Classification (GTDB taxonomy): domain Bacteria; phylum Planctomycetota; class Planctomycetia; order Planctomycetales; family Planctomycetaceae; genus JAKFVC01. The sequence continues at coordinate 12,824 of JAKFVC010000190.1, read as the reverse complement.
GGCGGTCTGGCCGGATTCCCCCAGGGATTCCAGGGCCGCTTGAACCTGGATCTGCCGCTGATCTCGCGAAAATGCCTGGCTGGGAGATGTCAAACTGGCGATCAGCAAATTCATCAATGGCGAGTGAGGTGCATCGCCTCCTGGCGCATCGAAACCAACCTCGCGATTGGCAGACCGCTTTTGAGCGCCAAACAGCTTGCGATGCGCATCAATCAGCCGGTGCTCGGCCAACTGACAGAACCAGCCAAAGGCCTCGCGATTGACATCGGCCAGATCGGCAATTCGATGCAGGGCGTCCAGCGCGAGTTCCTGCAGGATATCCGCCGCTTCCACTCGGGACCGCAAGGCATCGCTCATCCGGCGGTCGATGTAAGCGAGCAATTGCAGGCGATGGCTTTCGAGATACTCGCCGATGGCTGCAGTGTCCCCCGCTCGCAACCGCGCCGTCAGTGCATCGGATGTCGACTCCACGCGACAATCTCCCTCGGAAGTGGTAAACTCTCAACATTGATATGGTACTCTTGCGGGCTCAGTTGAGGTAGTACCGTGTGTTAGTTTGCAGTGATGAACGCGTACCAGGTCACGCCGGTATGCGGCATCACGCCAGTCTGCTGTCCTTGAGTTCTTGCACATGGCGAGCCCCGCTGTCAACAACCCGGCCGACAATATCGAGATCGAGTCGCCGACTCTATCGGGCGGATTACCTCTTGATCAGACGGCCCATGTCTGGTCGATTCTGGCTGGCAAGTTGGAAGCCTTTTTGCAGGCCTGGCAGTCGGGTCTGGCACCTCCCGCTGTGGCCGACTTCCTGCCGCTGGAACCACTGTCTGTGCGTCGCATGACGCTGGTCGAGCTGATTAAGGCCGATCTGGAAGCCCGTTTTCAACCAGGCCATACTCCGCGTCCGCTCGAGGACTATATCCGGGAATTTCCGGAACTTGCCGGCGATACGCCGCTCGATTTGATCTACGAAGAATTCCAGCTTCGCAAACAAGCCGGCCTGGCGCCGAGTGTCGCTGATTATCTGGCGCGCTTTCCGCAGCAGAAGACCGAGCTCGCACGCTTGCTCGACTGGCAACAGGCTGCGCTCGTATCGACTTCGGTGTTCGGAACAAAAAAGGGGCCGGGCGGCTCGGACTTGTCACCCGGCGACTGCATTGACGATTTTAGTTTGCTGGCCCATCTGGGGAAGGGAGCGTTTGCCTGCGTCTTTCTTGCGCGTCAGAATTCCATGCAGCGGCTGGTCGCGCTCAAAGTTTCTGCCAACCGCAGTGCCGAGCCGCAGACACTCGCCCAGCTTGATAACGATCACATCATTCGCGTTTTCGACCAGAGAATCCTCCCCGAGCGGGGTCTGCGCTTGATGTATATGCAGTACGTGGCAGGGGGCACGCTGCAGGAAGTCGTGACCGAAGTCCACCGCACCGCAGAAACCGATCGAACGGGCGGGATGCTGTTTGCGGCCATTGATCGGGCTCTCAATGCGCGTGGCGAATCGCGGCCCGCAGAAGCTCCGCTCCGTGAGCGTTTCGCCGACGCGGCGTGGCCGGAAGTTGCCTGTTGGCTCGCGGCCCGCTTGGCGCGCGGTTTGGATTATGCGCATCGCCAGGGGATTTTGCATCGCGACATTAAGCCGGCGAATGTGTTACTGACCGCGGATGGTGTCCCCAAGCTCGCCGACTTCAATATCAGCTTCAGCTCGAAGTTGGACGGGGCCAGTCCCGCGGCGTATTTCGGGGGGAGTCTGGCCTACATGTCGCCGGAACAGCTTGAAGCGTGCAATCCGGCACATGATCGTCAAGCCGATAGCCTCGACGGTCGAAGTGATCTGTATTCATTGGGGGTCCTGCTTTGGGAACTGCTGACCGGAGCGCGGCCGTTTGTGGACGAACAAGTGAAGTCGAGCTGGACGAAGACCCTGGTGGAGATGACCGCTCGTCGACAGGCGGGAATTGATCCCCAGGTCTTGGCGACAGCGGCACGCAACTGGCCGGCGGGGTTGGATCAAATCCTGCTGCGTTGTCTCGACCCGGAGGTGAGCCGACGTTATTGCACCGGAGCCGAGTTGGCTCGTCAATTGGAACTGTGCCTGGTGCCGGAAGCGCGCCGGATTCTCTGGCCACCGGCCAACAGTTGGAGAACATGGGGTCGACACTACGGCATGGCAGCGGTGATCGTGGCGACGATTGCTCCCAACGTGGTGGCGGCCATCTTCAACTACGTCTACAACCGCCTGGAGATCATCGACTCCTTGAAGCATAGCCAGGACATCTTTTGGCGCACGCAGTTGGCGATCAATTCGATTTGCTTTCCGATGGGGATGTTTCTCGCAGTCTACTTCATGTGGCCAGTCGCCACCGCGATGGCTCGCACGGAGAGTGCCACGGCGAAGCTGGCCGCACTGACTCACACTGAGTTGCGTCGCTTGCGAAAGCGCTGCCTGGCACTGGGGCACATGGCGGCCGGCATCAGTCTGGCGTTATGGTTACTCGCGGCACCGGCCTATCCGCTGGCATTAGCGTGGGGAGGCGTGGACGATGTTCCCATGTCGGTCTACATCCACTTCGTGGCGTCGTTGACCTTATGCGGACTGATCGCCTCGGCCTATCCCTTTTTTGGCGTAGCGTGCCTGACAGTCGGCTGTCACTACCCGGCATTCGCCAGATTTGACACGCTCAACCGCGAGGATCTCAGATCGCTCGATAGCTTGTTTCGTTGGACCTGGATCTACTTGCTACTCGCGGCGTCAGTGCCAATGTTGTCGGTCGCGATCCTGGAAATGATCGGCTCGCAGGCCCACTATGCCCTCGAATTGTTGGCGGTTGGAGGCGTGGCAGGATTGGCGATTGCCTTTGGGCTCTTCCGAATCCTTCAGGCCGATTTGGCGGCCCTAACCGTGATTGCAGCACCCTCTGGGGATGGTCACAGTGCCACCCGCCGCTAGCTCGTAGGATGGCCGCCCCGGCCGTCAGCGATCGACCCTCGAACACCCCAATGGCGACGAGTGCCAAGCCTCCAGCCACCGCACGAATCCCACTCGCTGGCTTTGGAATCTTCTTCGTCTCCTTCATGCGTACAGTCACGTTCCGCCGAAGGTATCGGAGCGCCGAGTACCAAAGCACTCGACGGCCGAGGCGGCCATCCTACAAGCGTGCAGTACTTCGTCTAGTAGAATTTCACCGCCATCACGCCAAGATCCCCTTCACGACATTCCCCTCCACATCGGTCAGCCGATAATCACGTCCCTGGAAGCGATACGTCAACCGGGTGTGATCGAAGCCGAGCAAATGCAGGAACGTCGCCTGCAGGTCGTGAACGTGAACCGGATCTTGCACGATGTTGAAGCCGAAATCATCGGTTTGACCGTGAGTATGTCCGGCCTTGATGCCGCCACCGGCCATCCACATGCTGAAGCAGCGATTGTGATGGTCGCGGCCGTCATTGCCCCCCTGCACCATCGGCGTCCGGCCGAACTCGCCGCCCCAGACGACTAACGTGTCTTCGAGCAACCCGCGTTGCTTGAGGTCCTTCACCAGCGCGGCACTCGCCTGGTCGGTGTCGCCGGCGTTCTTCTTGACGCCTCCGGCAAGATTCCCGTGCTGATCCCAAACTTCGTGGTACAACTGGACGAACCGCACACCACGCTCAATCAATCGACGAGCCAGCAGGCAGTTGCGTGCGTAGCTGGATTCCTTGGGATCCTTCACGCCGTACATATCGAGGATGTTCTTCGGTTCGCTTGCGAGATCCATCAGTTCCGGGGCACTCGATTGCAGTCGATAGGCCATCTCGTAGCTCTGGATGCGGGCCGCCGTTTCCGGATCTCCGGCCGCTTCTAACGTCAAACCGTTCAGGCGCTGCAAAGTGTCCAATGACGCGCGCTGGGTCTCGGCGTCGATGCCCTTCGGATTGGAAAGATACAGCACCGGGTCGCCGGCGCTGCGGAAGGGAATGCCACCGTACATCGTCGGCAGGAACCCGCAACCGTAGTTACTCGCCCCGCCGCTCGTCCCCTTGGAGCTCGACAGAACCACGAACCCCGGCAGGTCTTCGCATTCGCTGCCGAGACCATACAACGTCCACGAACCGAAACTGGGACGGCCAAATTGCGGCGAGCCGGTGTTCATCACGATCTGGGCGGGGGCATGATTCACCGCGTCCGTGTGAATGGTGCGGACTAAACAAATCTCATCGGCGATGCTTCCGGTGTGCGGCAGAACCTCGCTGAGTTCCATTCCGCATTTGCCGTGTTTGACAAACTTGAACTTCGGACCGAGCAACGCCGAATTCGGATTGATGAAGGCCGCACGATAGCCTTTCAACAAGTCGGCCGGCGGCAGTTGGCCGTTGCGAGCCGTCAATTCGGGCTTGTTGTCAAACAGCTCCAAATGGCTGGGCGCCCCTGCGTTAAACATGTAAATCACCCGCTTGGCTTTTGCGGGGAAATGCGGGGCCCGTGGAGCGAGTGGATTGTTGGGCGCGGCGGAAGCCTCTCGAGAGGCGAATGAATTGAGTGCCATTCCGGCCAGGCCGAGGCCGCAGTCCCGCAGGAACCAGCGACGGCTGAGGTTACTGGCTAACGCCGCTTGGAGGGTTTGCTCGACAGACTGGGAGCGTTCGAGTGTCATGTTGCAGCCTTTTCAATATCTGACGTTTGGCGAATCTAGGCCAATACCAGATTAAACTCTTTTTCTTGCCTTCGTGTCCTTTGTGAGCTTCTGTTCCGAACTCATTTTCAAACAGAAGCACACAAAGGTCACGAAGGCAGACAATTTCTGTAGCTCCACTCTCAAGAGTTGTGTGCATTACCTGTCCGACCTTGGAGAGTCAGGCTACGGCTTGCTGATCGTTTCATCGAGGTTCAAGAGGACGCGTGCCACGAGGGTCCACGCGGCGGCGTCCTGAGGGATTGTCTTGGGGGGAATCTCCGGCAACTTGGTCGGGTCGCCGGTCGCGACTTCGCGGATATCCAACCAGCCCTCGGCCAGTCGTTGTCGCCGCGATTTTAATAGGGCCAGAACTTCGTCACGTTCCACCGCAGTCGGCGGCCGTGATGTACATAGACGGAACGCATAATCGGCCCGCGAGGCATCGTCCGCGCCCCCTTCGCGCAAGAGCCGCAAGGCCATTGCACGGGCGGCTTCGTTGAAGATCGTCTCGTTCAATCCGGTCAAGGCGGCTAGGGGCGTGTTGGAACGAACTCGCCGAGCACACGCGATATCGCTGTTCGGCGAATCAAAGGTTGAGAGCACGGGATCGGGCATCGATCGCTTGCGGAAGACGTACACCGTACGGCGATAGCGGTCGGGTCCTTGTGTTGGGATCCAATAAGCCGGATAGGTGAAGTTAATATCGAGGACGTTCTGCGGAACCGGCGGAATTGTTCCGGGACCTCCCACCTTCTGTGTCATCAAGCCCGAGATGCTCAGGGCGATGTCGCGCACGACTTCAGCCTCGGCTCGGAACCGTGGCCCGCGGGCCAGCCAGTGATTGCGGGGGTCGCGTTCTTTCAAGATGGCCGGCGTGTTGGAGCTTTGCTGATAGGTCGCACTGCTAACGATCGTCTTGATGAGATGCTTCTGACTCCAGCCATGTTCCATGAAATCGACGGCCAGCCAGTCGAATAATTCGCCGTATTCGGGGACCGGTGCGCGTGTGCCAAAGTCTTCCGATGTCTCGACGAGGCCTTCGCCAAACATTGCTTGCCAGACGCGGTTCACGGCGACTCGGGCAGTTAACGGTGACCGCTTATCCGCCAACCAGCGGGCGAAGGCCAGACGGCTGGGCTCCCCTTTGTTCTCGAAGCTGTGCAAGGCCGCCAGTGTTTGCGGGGGGATGACTTGCTTGGGCTTGTCCCAGCTTCCGCGATCCAGCAGATGAGTCGGGCGGACGTGAATTCCTTGACGTTCCGCCAGATGCAGCACCGAGGTCAATGCCGTGGGATATGTCTTCCATTGAGCATCGATCTCATCGTTGAGTGGCTTCAAATCAGCAACCGAAGTACGCCACGCAGCAAACACCGTGGTTTGTTGCTCCGGCGTACGCTGTGCCGCGGGAACCTGCATCGCCAAGATGGCAGCATAGTCGATGGGAAGAGCGGCCGGATTCGGTGCGGTAGTCGTACTGACTCGGCAGCAGACGAGCATGTCGTTGGTGCGCAGTGCCAGTTTGAACTGCGTCCCGGCAGGCAAGTCGAGAGGTTTCTCAAACTGCACGATGGCGACTGACGGTTGGTTGCGGCGACCGATCCCGCGATCTGCTTCCCAAGAGGTATCATCGGTGCCGTCGATCAGGAATTTGACCGGGCCGCGCGTCTTCTTATCTTCCTTCTGCTCGGGCTCTGAGAAGTCCGCAGTGGCGTTAACGAGCTTGAGCTTCTCCCACTCCTTGCTGTCTGGCTTTTGGGCGGTAACTTCGATTTCCGTGACACCCCAGATTCCGGCCGCACCGCGCCCCGGGCCGCCAAACGGCAGGTCGCCGTGAGTGAGCGCCTCGAATCGCAGGCCCGTGACGCCCTTCAAGTCGGGTTTGGCAATCATGAAGATATCGTTGCTCGGATGGCCGCGCATCAGGACAGACTTGTCGGCGATCTGTGTCGGATGGTTGAGCCCGCTGATACTGCCGAATTCGGTGATCTCGAGCGGCGTCCAGGGGACTTGTTGCTTGAGGGCCTCGGTCTCCCAAGCTTGCAATTCCTGCTGCCATTGCGGGTGCTGGGTGCGGGCCCGGTCCTCGATCGCTTGAATGGCCGTCTTGATGTTCTTGATTTGCTGGTGTTGCTCGGGGGTGTAGATCCACGACTGGGCCTCGTACGAATTATTCAGGAATGCAAACATCCCGTAGTATTCGTCGTGCGAGATCGGATCAAACTTGTGCGTGTGGCATTGGGCACATTGCACTGAAATGCCGAGGACCGCCTTGCCCAGGCAATCGATGCGATCAAACATCTCGATCATCCGGAACTCTTCGGCGATAATCGCGCCTTCCTCATTGAGCATGCTGTTTCGCAACAACCCGGTCGCGATGACCTGATCTTGCGTCGCACCCGGCAGCAAATCTCCAGCGATCTGTTCGATCACAAACTGATCGTAGGGCATATCGCTATTGAGCGCCTTGATGACCCAATCCCGCCAGATCCATTGGTCGCGAGGCACGTCTTTCTCATAGCCGTTCGTATCTGAATAGCGGGCGGCATCCAGCCAGTGTCGCGCCCATTTCTCGCCGAAACGTTCACTCTTCAGCAGCGCATCCACGGTGGCTTCAAACCCACTTTTCTCGAACGCTTCGAGTTCCGCAGGTGACGGCGGCAACCCGATCAGATCGAGATAGAGCCGACGGCAGAGAGTCGCCGAAGCTGCCGCAGGCGATGGTGTCAGTTGCAACGATTTCAATCTCGCCGCCACGAACGCATCAATCGGATGAGCGGGCCCACCTTGCGGTAGCATCGCTTTCTGTGGCGGCACAAATGCCCAATGTGTCGCATACTTTGCCCCTTCCGCGACCCATTTCTTCAACGTATCAATCTTGGCGGCCGTGAGCGGTTTGTTGTCCTTGGGAGGGGGCATCAGTTCGCCAGCATCCGGAGTGATGATGCGGCGGATGAGCTCGCTCATTTCCGGCTTACCCGGAACGATTGCCGGATCACCCGACTCGCCCCCTTTGAGAGCATTCTCGCGCAAATCCAGCCGCAAGCCCGCCTTGCGGGTCCCTTCGTCGGTGCCGTGGCATTGAGCACAATGTTCCGCCAGGATTGGCTGGACATCCCGTTCAAAGTCGACAGTCTGAGCGTCTGCGGACTTCGCGCTGGGAATCAGGAAAATCAGGCCGATGAGAGCGGCGCGACAGGCAATGGTCAATCGAGCGGAATAGATCATGGCGAGCGGGGTCACGGTGGGTACTGGCGTTGGTGAGTCACAATATGGCCAAGCCAAAATTGTACCTCAACGCATCAATGCTTCACAAGAAGTCTACGGCAATTCCTCCGTAGGATAGGCATCCTGCCTGTCCCATGAAACGCAAATAATCTGGCTCAAATCGGCATACTACGATTGTCTGACAATCAAAATGTGGCGATAATAGAGGTTGCGGTTTTGCCCATTGCTCCCCGAGTGCTCGCAGGAGTCGTCATTATCAACCGAATTTTCAAGATATCGCTGCCGGCTGCGCTATTCGTAGTCACGGCGTTTTCTGGGTGGTGTTCGTCGCCATTGGTTGCGGCGGATGGTCCGCGTGAGGCTCTCGCATTCTTTGAGAACAATGTCCGACCGGTCTTGCTGCAGCACTGTGTGAAGTGTCATGGGGCGAAGAAGTCGGAATCGGGCTTGCGGCTGGATGATATTTCCAAGATGCGGGCCGGCGGCGATTCGGGGCCCGCGATCATTCCGGGGGATCCAGACAAGAGCCTGATCATTCAAGCCATCCGCCACGAAGAGGGGATGATGATGCCCCCCAAGGGCAAGCTGGAAGAACGCGAAGTCGCCGCTCTGGTGAGTTGGGTCAAGGCGGGCGCGGTCTGGCCTGAAGGCATGAAGCTGGGGGGCGATGCTGCAGAACTGCGCAGCGGTCCGATCACCGCCGCCGAGCGTGCGTTCTGGTCGTTTCAACCGGTTACCGATCCGCAACCGCCCGTCGTCGATGCGGCGGCGGTGGTTCGCAATGACATCGATCGATTCGTGATGGCCAAGCTGGCTGCGACCGGTCTGACGATGCGTACGCCGGCCGACAAGCGGACGCTCTTGCGCCGCGCCACGTTCGATCTGACTGGCTTACCGCCAACGCCGTCCGAGATCGATTCGTTTCTGAAGGATGAATCTCCCGACGCCTTTTCCAAAGTGGTGGACCGCCTGCTGAGTTCGAAGGCGTACGGCGAACGTTGGGGACGGCATTGGCTGGATGTCGTGCGGTATGCGGATACCGCGGGAGAGACCGCCGATTACCCTGCTCCGCTGGCCTACAAATATCGCAACTGGGTGATTAGTGCTGTCAATGCGGATATGCCGTACGATGAGTTCCTGCGAGAACAGTTGGCTGGTGACATTCTCGGTCAGGAGATGATCTCTAAACTCGGCGGTTCACCTGATGCCGTCGCGCTCGAAAAATACCGCGAGATGGTGACTGCGACTGGCTTCATTGCCATTTCGCGGCGGTTCGGTTTCGATGTGGAGAATTACCACAACCTCACCATTCAGGACACGATCGACACCGTCGGGCAGGCGGTTCTGGGGCTCACGTTGGGGTGCGCTCGCTGCCACGATCACAAGTTTGATCCCGTGAGCGGCAAGGATTACTACGCCCTCTACGGCATCTTCGAAAGCACCCGCTATTCGTTCCCGGGATCGGAAGAAAAGAAGCGACCGTACGATCTGTTCCCGACGCTGCCGCCGGCTTTGGCGGCGAGTCGCAAGGCTGAGTTTGATGCGCAACTCGCGAAGGCCGAGGCCGACATCAAGCAGTTGGAAGCCGACAAGATGGCCTTAGCGGCCGGCCTTGCAACGGTTGTCGGGGCGAGTGGCTATAACGGATTTGAAATGGAGACCGTCGGGCAACCTCCGATCAAGCCGTGGAGTACGCTCGCCAAGGTGACAGTCACAGAGACGGCTCAGAGTCCGTTCAACAATGTATTTCCCTTGGGAACGCGGGGGCTGGCATTCCCCAATAATGGCGACAACAACGCGTTTGTGCGGACTCTCGATCCGGTTCACAAGGCGGACACAACGCCCCTGCTCTACTACAGCATCGATTTCCGCAATACGAGTCCCGCGGAGACCGGTCCAGGAGCCTACCGCTTCTACATGGGGCATGGTCCGGGAGCCTCACCTGCAGTGGAGATCGGTATTAATGGCGAGGCGCTGCGGGCGAAGAGCGGTGCCAAGTATGAAGTAATTCGTGAGATCAAAGCGGGGCAGTGGTACAACCTGCAGCTCACTTTGGATCTTCGCACCAAAACGTATTCCGGAACCTTGGGCTTCCCGGGAGATGTGACCGCGTTCAAAGATCTGGCGTTTTCGGACGGTTGGGATGGCCTGATCGACACGACGTTTGTCGACAGGTACGGTCCCATAGGCGGGACGCTACCAGCCCATGAGGTTGACAACCTGATCATCGGGACTGCGCCGTTTGGCCCCGTTGAGAAATCAATCGACAATGCCGAACAACGCGCCACTGAAGTCCGGGCGTTGCTCACCAAGTCGGATGGGTTGAATGCACAGTTGGTGGCGGTGATGACTCAACGCGATCAATTGAAAAAGTCCGGGCCATATGACGTCCTCTTCGGAGCCATCGAGAAGGAGAAGCCGACGAATGCTCAAATCCAACTGCGCGGTGAACTGCGGAAGCTGGGTGACACGGTACCGCGTCGCAACCTGGAGATCCTGGGGAGCGAACCAGTTCCGGAGAACGCCGGCAGTGGTCGTTTGCAGTTGGCTCAATGGTTGACTCGTCCGGAGAATCCGCTGACGCCACGGGTCATGATCAATCGCATCTGGGAGCAGCATTTCGGACACGGGATCGTCAGCACGGAGAATGATTTCGGGACCCGCGGTCAACGTCCGACTCATCCGGAATTGCTCGACTGGCTGGCCACACGCTTCGTGCAGAGTGGCTGGTCGTTGAAGACCATGCACCGGTTGATCATGAATTCGGCCGCCTATCAGCAATCAAGTGTATTCGATCCGAAGGCCGCCGAGATGGATCCCGATGCCAAGTTGTTGTGGCGGTTCAACCGCCGCCGATTGAGTGCTGAGGAAATCCGCGACGCGATGCTGTTCGTCAGCGGCGATCTCGATCCGACGATGGGGACCGAGCATCCGTTCCCGCCCGTCGAGACGTGGGGCTTCTCGCAGCATGGTCCGTACTATGGCGTCTATCCGACCAACCGCCGCAGTATTTATCTGATGCAGCAGCGGCTGAAACGACACCCGTTCCTAGGGTTGTTTGATGGTGCCGACACAAATGTCAGCACCGCACGCCGCGAGCTGACTACCGTGCCGACGCAGGCGCTCTATCTGATGAATAACGAGTTTGTCCACGAGCGATCCGCCTCGCTCGCCAAACAGATCGTCGCCACCACAACCACTGAGGAACAGCGGGTCAACGATCTGTTTGGCAGTGCGCTCGGCAGGCCGGCCACTGCTGATGAGACGGCTGATTCCACGGCATTTCTGACGAGCTATGCACAGGCTCTCGCCAGCGGTACGCCGGAGCAACGCCGTCAAACGGCCTGGGCAGCTCTGGTGCGGACGATTTTGACTCGCAATGAATTCCTCTTCGTCGACTGATGGAAGTTTTCAATAATCATGAACGCTCAACAATTCAACTTGCCGCGATCACGTCGCGAATTCCTGCAGCGGGCTGCTGGGGGCTGCGGGGCATTGGCATTGCATGCGCTCCTCGCAGATGAACTGCGCGCTGAGAGCCTGAGTGCCGACGACAACGATCCGCTGGCTCCCAAGCCGCCGCATTTTGCTCCGAAGGCGAAGCGGGTAATCTTCATGTTTATGACAGGGGGCGTGTCGCACGTTGACTCGTTCGATCCCAAGCCCAGTCTGTTTGCCAGCCAGAATAAGACGATCACCGTCGACAATTTCCAGGGGAAGCTGGGACAGTTTTCGATGTTCCTGAAATCCCCCGAATGGAAGTTCCAGCCGGGTGGACAAAGCGGGATTGAAGTCAGCGATCTGTTTCCCCACACGCGGTCGATCGTCGATGATTTGTGCGTGATCCGGTCGATGGAAAGCGATCACACGAATCACTACGAGAGCACGCTCGGCATGCACTGCGGGTCATGGACGTTTGCCCGGCCGAGTATTGGGTCGTGGATCAGCTACGGCCTGGGCACCGTAAATCGCAACCTGCCGTCGTTCATGGTGATTGCTCCGAATCCCCCCTATGCGGGCAATCAGACGTGGGGCAGCGACTTCCTGCCGGGGGCTCATCAGGGAACACACATCGTCCCAGGCAGCAATCCGATCGCCGACATCAAGCCGAGAGTGGCCTCAACCGACTTGCAGAAGCTGGAACTCGATTTGTTGAATCGAGCCAATCGCAAGCACCTGGCCGAACGCCCCGCCGAGCAGGCGTTGGAAGCCCGTATTCGCTCGTTCGAAACAGCGTTTGGCATGCAACGCGAAGCACCCGAAGCGATGGATCTCTCGGGCGAGACCGAGGCCACGTTGAAGATGTACGGTCTCAAGCCGGGTCAGAATACGGGGTTTGGCTGGCAGTGCCTGACGGCTCGGCGGCTGGCGGAACGAGGTGTGCGGTTTATTGAATTGATTGATGTTGGCTCGGGTGGAAACTGGGATGCTCACGGGGATATGCAGACGCATGCGCCGCTGGCGATGAATGTTGATCAGCCGATTGCCGCGTTGATCACGGACTTGAAACAGCGAGGCATGCTGGAAGATACGCTGGTCGTCTGGACTTCAGAATTTGGTCGTACTCCCTACAACAACGCGAAGGATGCCAAGGGGCGCGAACATCATCATCAAGTCTTTTCCACTTGGATGGCCGGTGCCGGAGTGAAGCGCGGTCTCGTTTTTGGCTCATCCGACGAGCATGGGATTGCCGTCGCCGAGAACCGGGTGCATGTCCATGATTTCCATGCGACGATCTTGCATCTGTTGGGGTTGGATCACGAACGCCTGACGTTCCGGCACAGCGGTCGAGATTATCGACTGACCGATGTCCATGGTCGCGTGGTGAATGAGATTTTGACGTAGATGTTGAATGACGTTCCCCCCAAAGCAACGGGCGAAATCATTAGAAATACGATGATCTTCGCTCCCCTCGCCCTGGTACTCCGGGGAGAGGGGCTGGGGGTGAGG
>JAKFVC010000239.1 GCA_021732415.1 Planctomycetaceae bacterium | reverse complement strand
GGTCCGTTCCCGCATCGCAAGTCGCTATGCCCCTCACCCCCGTCCCCTCTCCCCGGAGTACCAGGGCGCGGGGGGATTGATCGAAGCGTGAAGTTACTTGTCTATAGGAGATGCCATCTATGCCCGAATACTGCACCCCCGAGGACGTCCGCAATCGCCTCACGGCCAACGGCTATCTCAATGTCGGAGATCTCGATGGCGATGGTCTGGTGGAAAGCGATGAGATCGCGGCCTCGATCACGTCTGCGATCGAGTGGGCAGGGTCCGAGATTGACTACGCGTTAATCAATCATCAGCCCCCCTACCCTCTCACTGTCGCTCGAGCGAGTGGCAACATCTTCCTGCGGTCACGGGCCATTGACTGTGCCGCATGGCTGGTGACCACGAACGGGGGCCGCGATGTGCCGAGTTCCTTCCAGTCGGCATTCGAGCGAGCAGTCGAGATGCTCGAGGGAATCCGCGACCGGGGTAACGAAGTCCCGGGCTTAATTAATGGAACAACCACTTGGCGCGACGACGGTCGCGACATTTTCGAAATTCAATCAGAGGCATTCACATGAGCATCCTGTTTCACGAAATCCAACTCGATCGACCGTGCGGCTGGCGCGGGCAGCGTTGGACCAAGATCAGCCAGCATCACTTAATCCCCGAGGGAACCGACGACGTTCCCGATAACCGCCAGTTTGTGCCGTCACACGAGCCGGTCGAACTGCTAACAGACACCTCAATACCTCATCCGGAGCGCGTATCACATGACGGCGAAGACCACTGAGGCCCGACTGGCGGTCTGGTCGGTGATTAACAATTGGGGGCCGCTGAACCCGGCCGGCGTGTCGGTTTTTAAGAGGAAACTCACACATGCGGACGATGTGGCATTGTTGCAGAACAGTATTGAAGCGGGCCTGCGGGATCTCGTCGCGATTGAAGTCCTGCCGGTGCGAACGGCCCCCGTCTGGCAGACTCACAGAATGCAGGAAGTCCCGTATTCCATCACGCTGCGGATCGCGGGACTAAAGTTAGCCCCGCTGGAACAAATCGTCGAGGACACAATCCGCGGCCTCTACCAGGCGGCAGATTCACTCACTCCAACGGTCAGCTACATCCGCGCGGCGACAGGCCGTTTGCCGCACGGATACGAGGTGTCCTGGGCCAAGGATGGCCTGGGCAAGGACAAGGCGACCAAGGTGTGGGTGGCCACGGTGCAACTGGGGCTGGTCTTCAATCAGGACCCATTCGGTGCGACATGAGTCCCCATGGGACCGCAGATCAATCAACAACTATCAATTCACATTTCTTGATGAGGAAGATGTTAGATGGCAATCCACGGAATCAAATCCTACCTCGTGCTGGGAGCCGAAACCACATGGGGGACAACACCCGGCACTCCGACATTTTATCACCTCCCGGTAACGTCCTACGCGGTGAAGATGGCTCGCGACCGGCGTAACTCAACGCCCTTCGTCGGACTGCAGCAGCGCAAGCACGGTCGCTCATTCCGCGGCATGCCAAGTGGACAACTCCAGACGAACCTCTACGGGTTTAAGCCGGGTGGATCCGCTCAATCGATCATGGAATACCTCATCACGTGGGCCTGTAGCCAGCCGGAATCCATCGACAAACTCAGCAAATTCGCCGACTGGGCCGAGGGACCAGATATCTCCAACGTGCGGCACAACGGCCTGCGAGTCAACGGCTGGACGATCGAAGGCACGGCCGATTCCGGCACAGTGACAATCTCTCTCGACCTGATGGGCAAGACCGAAGCCGCCTTAGCGACGGCGCAATCCCTCCCTAACGACCGCGAGCTCTGCGTGGAAATGGAGTTCTCAGATTGCACATTCGCCCTGGGTGGCGTGGCACAGTCGCTACGTTCATTCCGCTGGCAGGGCCAGAACAATCTGGCAGCGACGTATCTCAACGGCACATCACCGTCATTCCTCGCTGCCGGGCAACTTGTCGAGTCACTGAACTTCACGTTCATGAAAGCGGACGACACCTACACGGCCTATCAGCGAGCATTCGCCGAAGTCGAGATGACAGGTCAGATCGTGCTGAAAGGATCTCATAACGGCAGCGGCACTGGTGGCACTAATTATACGGTACTGACGGCTGACTTTAATCGCCTGGCGTTTGTGAATCCAGAAGATACCCGGGCCATGAACGCTCTGATCGAAGAAGGCCTGACGTTCGATGTCCTGAAGCCCGATTCGAGTTCCGCGGCGAAAACGTTGGCGTATTCCGAGGTGTCGTAAGCGAGGTGTGAAATGCGTGTCGACTTTCCAGGGGCCGAGCTCGCCGCCGGGGTTGATTCCGTCGCGATCGCTCTGCGAGAGCATCGGCAGGAAGTGCTTGAGAATGTCGGCGAGCAACTCTTGGCGTTAGTTCAGCAGGCGTATATCGACAAAGCGCACGGTGGCACGGGATCGGATGGCATCAAGTGGGCTCAGCTCAAAGTGGCCGGGGTTCGCGGTCGACTCCGCAGGAAAGAACTCAAGTCTAAGAAAGCAATCAAAGCCAGCAAACCGCGACAGCGAGCCGGAACGATCTTGTCCAAGGGCAAGGCCAAATCCAAGACGGGCAACGTCAGTCCCGGGGCCCATGAAATCGGTGTGAACACGGGCTTCCAGAAGAACTCTGCTCAGCCAGGCTACCAGGGCCCGGACGCCAAGGGTGGGAACATCGACAAGGTTCTGGACGAGGACTCACTGCTAATTGGGTTTGGCCGTAGCTATTCGCAATATTTCGACAAACACAGACCCTTGTTGCCAGAAGTCATCCCGCCTGAGTGGTTGGAAAAACTGGAACAACTGATCTCTAAAGATGGTGGTCAGATCCTGGCCGACGAACTTCACAGAATGAGACTATCATGATCACATTTATCCCGCCCTCATTGACCGAACTGCTCTGGCGAAAGATTTAACTAGCGCCTGGCGAGAGCATCGAAATTGCCATCAAGCGACCGACACTTGATGAGCAGTTGTCGTCGCTCGAAGAGTCCGTCGGCCACACGGTGCAGTCCTTCCAACTGCGTAGTCGGATTGTTGATTGGCGGGACGTCCAGGACCCCGCTGGCCAACCCGTGAAGTTTTCATGGGAGATGCTCGGAGCGTTGTGTGCGACTTATCCCAACGCGATTTGGGATCTGCTGGCGGCAGTCCGCGATTCGACCTCGCTGGGGGCCGATGACGAAAAAAACTCCGAAACGCCACCAGTCACTGGTGGCACGGCAGCAGTCGCGTTGACGAACGATTCAGCGACGTCATTAACTTCTATTATCAGCTCCGCAGGCTGAAGCTGCTGCGTGTGCATTTGGGGCTGACAAAGTCCGAATTGTTGGCATTGCCTGCCGATGTGGTCAAGCAGTTGGAAACGATTAAAGCAACCGTAATGCGGTTGGCTGGTGAGCGCGATGGCAGCGACGATCAAAGTTAATGTTGCCGATAACTCCAAAGAGTGGGTTGCCGACCTCAAAGCCCGCTTCCTCGATGGAGGTGGCGCGTCCGATGAGTTTGAAGCGCACTTACAGGCACTAAACAATGAACTTGCGTCACGCAAGGCGCGTAAGGCCGCAGAGGACATCGCGGCACTCGCGGATGAGATTGAAGCTGCCACGCCCGAGGCTCAGGCGTTGGCAGCCGCAGAGGCGAAGCTCGCCGCCGAGTTTCAACAATGCGCTGCGGAAGCACGTCAGAGCGCACGGGTTCTGCAAGCCTACGTCAACTCGGTTCAGAATGTCGACAAGGCTGCCCGCGCTGCTGGCAAGAGTGTCGGTGGAGTTGCTCCTCCTACGCTGTCGTCCAGATTATCTGCGGCCATCGCCAACTTTAATCAGGTGAGGGAAGCCCTCGGTGTCGTGTCAGAAATTGCAGGGAAAGCCTACGCTGCGATCGCGAAACTGGCAGAAACCAACACCAAGTTCGCTGAGCTGAAAAGCTCGATCGATGGTTTAGAAGGCTCTCTCAGAAAAGCGGCCGATGAGTTCGCTGCATCGGATTTTGGTACAAGCACCCTGCAGACTTCAACAGATGTCGTCAAGTACTACGGCGAGTGTTTAGAAGCCCTTCCCAGCTTGTGGAGAAACGTCGGGGTTGTCTTCAATTCGTATCAGGCTGAAGTCCTCGAAGGGATCGGTCTGCAGGCCGATCGGCAGCGGCAGTTAATCAGTCTGGCCAACGAAGAGGAGTTTGCGATTCGAGCGAGGTTGGAGCTCGCGAAGAAGGAGGCCGAAAGCAAAGCCTCTAATCTGCAGTTCGAGAGGGTTCGAGTGACGGTCTCCAAGTCAAATCTTGACGCCGTCAACGCCCGCAACATTGCTGCGCTCGAGACAGAAGCCCAAGTAATTGCTGCTATCAAGGAAGAAGAGGCGCGGCTTAAGGAAAAACAACAAGCGAACAAAGTTACCGAAGACGTGGCAGTGGCTGCGATCAATCGCCTTGCCGCACTGAATGCTCAGCAGCGAAAAATCCAGGATGACGAGGTCGCCAGGCAGAAGCAACAGCGAGCGGAGGCCGCAGCCAAGGTCAAGAAAGACCTGGAAGATAAGATAGCCCAGACCAAGAAGGCTGAAGAAGAAATCACGGCGGCGAAAAAGAAGGCCGAGGAAGAACGCTGGGAAGCGTGGCGGGAAATGAACGCCCGACGTCAAGAGGCGGAAGCCAAGGCGGCGGCTGAGCGCGAGCAACTGGCAGAGGCTGAGGCGCAGAAAAAGAAGGAAGCATTCGAAAAAAGTGCTGATCAACAAAAAGGTAACGCACGTAGCCTCCTGGGCATGATTGAACCGCGAGATGTTGCTCGGCAAGTCGCCGACAAAAAGGGCCAACAAGCGTACGACAATCATAAAACAAATCTTTCCCAGGCGCCCTCAAATAAAAAAGATACCGACAAAAGAATTCGGACGCTGAGGAAAAAGGGACTCAAACCGTCCAAAGCACTGATTGAGAAGAGCAAATCAGAGGCAAAAATACTTTCCGATCTTAAAGGGGGGCGTAAGCAAGCGAGCATCAAGGCCCGTCAGCAGGGTTACAAGGACGTTATGGAAGGTCGTGGCGACTCGAAGGACGTCGCGGAAGCTCAGCAAACGCTGACTGACAACGTCATTAAAAATGGCTTTTCCACGGGGCAATTGAGTAAGAACCAGGCCCTTGCGCTAAGAGAAGCCGCGAGGGTATTGATCGAACAACAGCGCGACATTAATGCAGCGAATGATGAGATCAATAAAGTCCAACGTGCACTGGCAGCAATGGGTGGTGGTAAGCCACCGGGTAATCCTGGAGGGTCGTTCTAATGACACTCCAACTCCAATTCCAGCAAGACCTCGGTGGATCATTCGTTGGCATCGATCTTGCCGTAGCACGTGTGGGCAAGTTCAAATTGCGAGTGTCGGACAACCACCCTGCAATTCTCGAATTCGACATCGCTCAGGCAGAGCACACGTTCCCGCTGGCAATCGGCCGTTATGTGTCGTTCTGGGATGACGCCGGCACGACGCCAGATGGTACCCCACAATCACTGGGCAACCCATTGTTTGAGGGCTTCATCTGGCAAGTTGAGCCGGCCGAATCGAACCTGATTCATTACCTTTGCTATGACGCGTCACACCGCTCAGCGAAGGAAATTATCGTCATGTCGACGGCGTGGAGCCCGTCCGCTGGCTCGGGCGAACCACCACTCCCTGGGTTAGGGGCAGTTCCCCGCATCATCTTCAACAATAACATCGAGAACGACGTCGACTGGAGCTTCGAGCGGGCACACCGGCAGACCGTGGGCTCAATCATTAAGACGGTGCTCGACGACGCACTGGAACCGCTACGGTGGTATCAGGCTGCTCCCACCGCCGACGTTCCCTATGTGATTGGCGAACTCATTAACTTTTTTGCCGAGCCCCAGGAAAAAGTTGTCGCCACGAATGAGAACCTGCGAGCGTTCCTGGATCGGCTCACGCGGCAGTACTATCCCGAGTTCGCCTTTCGCTGGGATCCCGGGTCTCGCTGGTGGCGTTGGTATTCGCGGTGGAATTCCCCGTCGACCACGCTCACGCTGAATGATCCTGATGCGAGTAATGTCGTCCTGACGATGGAGATTCACCGCAGCCTCGAAGGTCGTTATCCCGCGATCGAGTTCCGTGGCCCGGAGCATGTCGACATCATTGACGTCTCGACACTCGACGGCACGCTGAACATCACGAGCGATCCGTTCATTCTCGAGACCTACACCGATGCGGGCGGCACCGGCACCGTTAATGCCTACACGCAATTTCAGGTCGCGGAGCCCACCCATCGCCGGGGTGCCCGTCGCTTGCCGAGTAGCTATCTGGTGCGAGAGAACGATTACTTCTGGATGGCGACCCAGGCCCCTTGCTTCCTGATCTCGTTCGATGGCGGGGCGACGTGGCAGGGCATTGAATCGGTATTCTTCGACTTCCAGAACGGCATCGTGCAAATCCCGGATGGGTTGTATCCCTACTTCTGGTCCGACCATCGACTCGACCCCAGCAGTTCGCAGCACTTCTGGACTCCCAACGCGTATCGCCTGATCTGGGGGAAGTACGGCGATCCGATCATTGTGCGTCGGCCCGCCACGGGATTTGTGGGCACGTCGAACAGCATCGCCGGCATGACCAACACCAAGTACATCTACGACGAGATGCTCTCGGTTGGCTTGAATCGCGTGGGCATTCCCGTCACGACGGCCACGCGGATCGAACAGTTCGAGTACCTGGGCGACAATCTGCTCACGGCCAGTAAAGACATCATCTACACCGGCGGCTGCCAGCTCGAAGGCCTGCGGTACGAGTTCTGCAAACTGCAACGCACGATCAATCTCGCGGCTGTCGACGCGGACGGTGCCACGCTCACCACGGGCTGGGAAAATCTGGCGATGGTCCTGACTGACGTGGAATACGATTTCGAAAACCAGACCACGCAATTGACGTTCTCCCAGGATGCCCTCGCCTCATTCGGTGACAACATCGACCTGTTGAAGCAACGCCTGCAGATTGGCTACGTCGAGAAGATCCGCGACATCCGCGGCAACTACACCTGGCGGCATCAGGAGAGCAAATACTCGAACAAGCCGGGCGGCTACAACGTTTGGAGTGGGTTCCAATACACGGACCGCGACCTGTACTACGACAAGAATCTGGGCACCATTGAGGAAGCACTGTAATGCCACTCAACCTGCCACAGGTCGATACCCCCGCCTGGTTCCGAGCCGTCAACTCGATCCTGGAACAGCACCACGTCGACATCATGCGGCTGTGGCAGGTCACGCCCCAGGTTCCCGATCCGCAGGCCGGCATCCCGTTCATGGGACCGGTCAGCCCGACGATCTTCAGCGTGCCCAGCAGTTTCTCCAGTCGCTCGTCATTCAGCCGGTCCTCGTCCAGTGGATCCAGTGGCAGCAGTTCGTCGTCGGGTTCGAGCGGCAGTAGCGGCAGCTCCACGAGCAGCGGCAGCAGCGTGTCCTCGTCCAGTTCTGGCAGTTCGGGCAGCTCGTCGTCATCGGGATCGAGCGGCAGCAGCCCGTCGTCCTCAGTCTCCAGCGGCAGCAACCCGTCGTCGATCAGCAGTGAGTCGTCGACCAGTAGCACGTCATCAACGTCCAGCGAGCCCAGTGCCAGCTCGGTCTCGTCAACGAGTTCCGTTTCGTCGACATCCAGCGACTCGGTGCCGTCGAGTGGTTCGTCGACACCCAGCAACGACAGTTCCGATTCGTCAACATCCAGTGGATCGCAGGCCAGCAGCACGCCGTCTGGGTCGTCACAACCGTCAGGCAGTTCGCAGTCAGGCGAGCCATCCTACGGCTCATCCAGTTCTGGCAGCCCAGATTGTGCTCCCGGTGGCAACTGCATCGCGTCGTGGGATGGCTTCAACTGGCGGTGGGCGAGCACGCAAACCTGCAACGAGGGCTATGTCTGCGGCGACCTACCGACTGGAGCGGGAGCACAGGGCGAATTTCGAATCGTGTGTTGTGTTGTTGGCGAGTCCAGCACATCAAGTGCGTCCAGCGTCAGTTCGGGATCCAGCGGCTCGTCGTCCAGTTCGTCGTCGAGTCGTGCGTCCAGTTCGTCGAGTTCTTCGGTTAATCCGTACGCACTGGGTGCGTGCTGCTGGACGTCGGCCGGCATCCCTCGCTGCGGCAACATGAACGCGGCTGATTGTGCTGACCGTGGTGTCGAGGCCGGCAGCACGGGATCGGTCTGGCTGGGGCCGGGCACGGCCTGTGTCGAAGAAGGCCCGCAGCCGAACGAAGATTGTGCTCACACGGGACCATAGGAAACAGACATGCCACAAATCACCTGCCGGTACCGCGTGACGTCCGGCCCTGACACGTGCTGCCAGATCGTCGCCGACTTGATGGATCGCCCAATTGCGGAGTGCCACACCAACGATTCCGCCTGCCTGCATTGCATCAAGTGCGGAGTCGCGCCCCAAGTGCCCAATGCCTACACCGCGTCCATGGCGATCGGAGTCGCTCATCGAACGGGCGATACGCACTATTTCAACGACACGGTCAACCGCTTCCGCAACCAACTCAACAAGTCCCCGCCGCCGGACACCGCCTGTATTTTGCGAGGCCCCGAGATCCGCAAGGTCGGTTGCAAACCGTGCCAGGCCGGCAGCCTGGAGCCAGTGATGGTGCCCGTCTACCGCTGTCCGAAGCACAACGAATGCACTCTGCACAACACGGGCACGTTCCCGAAGATCCAGGCCTGCGCCACGTGTAGTGAGCGGCTCGAAAAGTCTGTGCAGCTAGATGTCAAACCGGCGCCGGCCGCAGTTGTGGCAGCCATCCCTCGGCGCGGCGTGGCGCCCACGAGTCCGGCCTCAATGTGAATGCCATGTGCCCGCAAGACCCCGGAATCTGCAAATCTGTCGGTGCGTTCGAGGGCGCACACGGGGGCAAGAAATTCTCAAGGCGGTCAGCACAGTTGAGGTGGCTCGTTTTGCCAGTGTTTTTCGAGCCAAGATCACTCTCGGCACCGGAACTTCCGGAGAGATCGTCCCGTAAGCGAATCACGGCGCCCTGCAAAATATCACGCGGCAGGGGGCAATTCAGCGTTTCTTCCGCAGTCATAGATAATCATCCCAACGACGCGACTGTAAGGCGCCGGAATGGGACTTATAGGACCGATGGGACGAATCATAGATGCGTAAGCTGATCATGAAAACCGACTTGGCTCTGGGAGACATTGTCGCCTTCACGGCGGCCGTGCGCGAGCTACATCGCCAGCACCCGGGTGAGTTTCTCACCGATGTCCGTACGCCCTTCCCGCAGCTTTGGGAGCACAACCCGCACATCACCTCGATCAGCGACGACGAACCGGATAGCGAAGTGATCGTGTGTCACTACGACAAAGACCGGTGGTTCAGCGTGAACCAGTCCAATCAGCACCCGGTTCACTTGCTGCACGCCTATTGCCAGGATCTCGCGAATTCGCTGGACCTACCGTCGCTGCATCCAGACGAACTGAAGGGCGATATTCATCTTTCCCGCGACGAATACGGCTGGAAATCGATGCCGCACGAGCGATTCAACGTGCAACGCTACTGGGTGTTGAGTCTCGGTGGCGGCAAACGGGACTTCACGACGAAATGGTACCTCCCTGAACACGTTCAGAAGATCGTCGATTACTTCCGCGGTCGGATCCAGTTCGTGCAAGTCGGCAAGGAAAACGACAACTGGCACTGGCAGCCCGACCTGCACGGAGTAATCGACCTGCGCGGCCAGACCGACATCCGGCAACTGATCCGAGTGATCCACTCGGCGTGCGGTGTACTGAGTGGTATTACCTCCACTATGCACTTGGCGGCAGCCATTCCATTGCCCACGTGGCAACGTCGTCCGCGCCCGTGCGTGGTCGTCGCCGGCGGACGCGAACCGCGGACCTGGTACGGCTACCCAACGCATCGCATCCTGGAATCAGTCGGCACGCTCCCCTGCTGCCGAGACGGCGGCTGCTGGCACGCGAGAACCATCCCGCTCAACGACGGAGCCGACAGCGATCAGCGCGTCTGCGAACGAGTGGTCGGTGGCCATCCCAGGTGCATGTGGCTCATTCGCCCCGAGAGCGTAATTTTGGAGATTGAACGGTATTTGGAAAGTGAGGGAATTGAATGAACGATAATAAATCAATCCGGATCGCTTTTAACTCCCACGGCATGGGCGATGTCGTGCATTGCTGCCACGCGATGCAGCTCTATCAGTCGCGCGGCTACGACGTTGCGATCCAGGTCGAGCCCAACAAACGTTGGGTCTGGGGAGCAGCGGGCATTCCCATTCACCATGGCGCGCCCCTGCCGATTCACCCCTACTATTATCCGGCTGATTTCTTCGACCTCTCGAAGCCCGACCACACGCACAGCAAAATTGCTCACCTGTTCGAAGTGGCCGAGCTTCCGAAACTGGGCACGAAGCCCGAAGTCTGGCAAGCCATCTGCGAGACCAAGATTGACGCGACCCCCGCCGTTTCCTGCCGAGCGATGGACGATGCCGGCAAGTTCCTCGAAGGCCTGCCGCATCCGATCATCCTGTTGCACTCGAAAGGGACTAACTGGCAAGAGGAAAAATCCATTCCCGACGGCGTGGCATTCCAGGTCATTCGCAATCTGCTGGAGACTGGTGGCTCGGTCGTCACCCTGGACTGGGATGGCCGAGCCCCGACGCTGGGGCATGATCGCGTCCGGGGCATCAAACCGAATTGGCATCACATCAGCCTCGAGGAATTCGGAGCCCTGTGCATTCTGTCCGACCTGCTTATCGGCGTCGATTCCGGCCCGTTCCACCTCGCCGGCTGGTTTGACATTCCCACGCTCTACGTCAGCCGCAAAATCCCGCCGGTCCGCTGCTGCTTGCCGAGCTCGAACGCCACTTATTTGGTTGCGGCTAAAGATCACGAGCACTGGGCTGGTCGCGGACCAGAATGGAAGTTCGCCGAGTACCAAGGGCAGGAAGCGACAGTGCAGGACATCGTGATAACTGCGATCTCAATTCTCGAACCCGAAGCTGTAGAGGTAGTGACCATGCGAGAGATCCAATCCAACCAGATTCCAGGCGTCTATACCTACCGCCGAGTCGGTCACGACGAACGCCGAATGGAATTGCTGGCTGACGGCAGGATCGGTGAGGGAGCTGCGGGGTGTGAGAGGATCTGGAAGATTGAGCGAACACCATCTGGTGCGGTCGTCACGATCTTCGGAGAGCACGGCGGGCCGACCTGTCACCTAACACTAGGTAAGGACGGCATCCTTCGTGGTTGCTGGTTGGCTCACGAGCGAATGCCGATTGAATTGCAGCCGATGGTAGCGACTGAGGCATGGGAAGACTTCAACGCTGTTGTCGAAGATGTGCCATGCGAAATCGTCAAGCCAAACCAGACTGACATAATTAATTTGACTGGACATCCATCCGACTTAGAGCCAGATGGATGTCCGTCATTTTACTTTGGAATTCTGACATACAACCGCTTCGATCTACTGGAACTGGCTCTTGAAGCGGTGTTGCGATCGTCTGTTCTGCCGACAAAAATCTTCGTTGTAGACAACAGCGGCGGTAAGTGGCAAGGACACCTATCGCGGCGAATTGAAATCATCCGAACGCCGTATAATCTCGGAGTGGCTCGTGGTTTCAACGTGCTGCAAAACCTGACGCAGCCATCACCGCTGATTATTGGGGCCGACGATATTGAAGTTGGTGCGGATTTGTTCGAACGCATGCTCTCGCATCCGACCCCCATCGTGTTCGCTGATGAGTCGCGAGCATACTCCGTCCACATGATCCGATCGGAAGCATGGGACAAAATTGGACCTTGGGACGGCAAGTTTTATCCTGCCTATCACGAGGACAACGACTACGCCATGCGAGCAAGAGTGGCTGGCGTGGAAACCGGATGCCCTGTCAGTTCTGGATTTATTGATCATGGACCTAGTGCGACCAAAGCCGCCATGAGCGAGGCGGAGCGGAGTGCTCTGAATGGCTGGTTCGGGCAGGGTCGCGAGCGGTATGTGGCGAAGTGGGGCGGCCCCCCTCACCTTGAAACTTTCACCGTGCCATTCAATGGAGTGCCGCAATAATGCTGACGATTCGAGAACACTGCGATGCTTGCGGCGGCCCGCTGGATGATGTTTTTTCAATGGGCTCCATGCCGCTCGCGAATGGACTTCTGAGCGAAGCTGATCGACTCCAGCCATGTGAGACATTTCCGTTGATGGTTGCTGAATGCCAAGTGTGCTCGCTGGCCCAGTTGCGGTTTGTCGTGGACCCTACTCGACTCTATGATCGCTATCCGTTCTACACCGGTGCCAGTGGCCCCAATGTGCCGTACTTCCACGACCTGGCACGTCAGATTCAAGTCCGATCTCACGGGCTGCGAGTCTTAGAAATCGGGTCCAATGACGGTACATTGCTGGCCGCGATGGAGTCCGTAGGACTACAGGTCGCCGGTGTTGATCCTGCCGTTGAGCAA
Source organism: Planctomycetaceae bacterium (assembly GCA_021732415.1). Lineage (GTDB taxonomy): Bacteria > Planctomycetota > Planctomycetia > Planctomycetales > Planctomycetaceae > JAKFVC01. The sequence goes on along the minus strand of JAKFVC010000239.1, from coordinate 4,942 downwards.
TGCGAGCAGGCCCGAACGCGAATCCATCACGGCGACGTTGTTTGTAAGTATTGGGGTACGTCGACAGCCTACGACTTCGGGGGACTGTTTGATTCCGTTGTCGCCTGCAACGTGCTGGGTCACAGCAACGACCTGCAGGACTTCATTGCTGGCGTTCGCCGAGTGATTCGTACGGATGGACTGTTTGTAATCGAAGTCCAGTATCTTTCGGCGTTGCTTAAGCAGGCCGCGTTTGAGCTGATTTATCACGAGCACGTCAGTTACTTCGATGAAGTGTCGCTCGGGGGACTGCTGGCCCGCAACGGCTTCAAGGTCATCGACTGGGAAATCACAGACTCACAATGCGGCACACTCCGCATGTGGGCCAATGCTATGGGTGGTGGAATTGCTCCTGAGATTCAACCACATGACTGGCGTGGATTTTCCGCCCAAATTAACGATCGTCGAGACTTTGTCATGCGGCAAATCTATCGGGCTCAGCAAGACGGACGGCGAGTCTGCTTCTACGGAGCTCCGGCCAAAGCGACCCAACTCTCGAATTACTGGCGGCTCGGGACCAACACGATCGAATTCGCGACCGACACGACACTGGCCAAACAAGGCCGTTACATTCCCGGCTCACTGATTCCAGTCGTGCATCCGTCACGACTGGAATGCACCGACGCCGCAATTGTGGCGGCTTGGAATTTCTACCCCCAGATTGCCACCCAAGAAGCTGCGTTTCTTGCAGCCGGCGGGCAGCTTATCAGTCCAACTTTAGCCGGAGATCATTTTGAAAATCTTAGTCGTGGTCGTTGTGCACAAGCGTTGGCATAACGCGGAGCGGTGGCAGCGAGTCTGGAATGCACAAGAGCGATCCGAGCAGCTAATCATCGTTCACAACGTCGACCAGCCCGGAACGCCATCCACGTGGGCACGCAATACCACCGCGATTGAGCGACTGAATGTGGGAATGGATATCGGAGTTCTCCAGGACGTCGTTCGGGGTCGCCTGCCAACCGGGGAATGGGATTGGCTGTTCTTTGCGCCAGATGACTTCCTGCCGATGGCGGTCGACTTTCTCACATCCTTTCGCCGACTCGCCGCGGGCGACAATGTCGGGCTAGTGGGATCGAGGCTCAGTTCAGGGCCGGGGATTGCGGAGCACTGCCGGACTGGTGCCTTTATGATTCGCCGGGATGTCGCGGAGCAGCTTCAGTTTCCCGCCGATCCAATCACTGACTGTCACCAGTGCGGGCATTTTGAGTTCAAGTCCCACAACATGCTCCGGCAGGTTCGCGACCTTGGGTATGGCGTCGAGTTTCTGGACGCCACCGAGAAACGCGTCATCTGGGATAGTCATCACGAGGGATGGGAGCAGCGGCTGGGTGAGTTCCCTTGCCCTGACCTCTGCGACATCTTTCAGCAGCACCAGACTGACAAGCTTACTCTACACAGCTACGGACCGGTATATCAGGAATTACTGCAAGATAGGCGAACGTGCCCTGTGCCAGTTCTGGAGATTGGCGTTCAGCGGGGTTTTTCACTTCGATCGTGGCGAGACTACTTCACGACAGCACTCATTCACGGAATTGACGTAAATCCCGACTGGATGCTACCAGGCGAACCGCGACCAAAAAAACGCATCTTTGCGACGTCCAGGACTCGGCAAGCCTGACTAGCATTGCTCGTGAACACGGGCCGTTTCAGTTGATCGTTGACGACGGTTCGCACGCCTTGCCGGACATACTGGCAGCCTATGCCGTGCTGCGAAACTTTCTTGCTCCAGGCGGACTATACGCCATTGAGGACGTACCAACCAAAGAGATGATGGACCTGTTTGCGTCATGGCCGAATGTCGAGTGTCGCGATCTGCGTGCGGTCAAGGGCAGGTCAGACGACATTATGGTCGTCATCCGAAACGACTAGAGATCCCATTCGCAAACAAACGAACTGCGAGAAGAGCTCGGATTGTCATCCCAGTCGCCACTAGGGCTCCAGAAAATCATAGAGTGCTCCTGATCATTGGCGTTGTCATGTCGAAAATCAAAGTCCAGTGCCTTGCCAGTTACCCATTTCCACTGCCCTTCTGTTTCTTCATCCGAAGCACCAATCCAAGCTGTTGCCTTCGATTGCTGACACAGCGAGGCCAGTGCAGTTTTTTCGGCAGGCGTTTCAATTGTAGCCAAGTGTCCACACATTTCCTCGCACAGCCGTTTCGCCACATGCCAAGTCACTTTTTCCTCAATCAAGGCATACTCATGGCCACCAAACTTCACCGTGTTCTTCGGCTTGGGTCGCACGCCGCCGGCCGTCTCGGCAGCCGCCACGCGGGCTTTGATCTCGGTCGCCGCGTCGAAGTCTCCCGACTTGGTTGCGTCCGCGAGGGCGGCCTTCAGGACTTTCAATCGTTCCTGGGCCGCTTTCTGCACCGCGTAGAATCGCACGTTGTCGGCTTTTTGTACCGCGGATTGGTAGGTGGCGTCGGCGGATTCCAGGCGTTTTGACCACTTCTCGGCGAGGTCGGCGGCGAGCACGGTTGAGGCGAGGATGAAGGGGACGATCACAGACAGGCGGCGATACATGGGTGGATCCTTGGCTGCGAGACTCTGGCTGATTGTCGACCTGTTTATTTTGGGCAGATCGCAATCCACTGTGCAAGTCTCAACTGCTGAGGCCGTTCCCTCCTCGGGGTGTTGGTGAGATCTTTTGTTGGATTGGATTGGCCGGTGGGTCGGCCTGGGACTGCATCGTAGGGGGGGATTTGTTTATGGATCAACTGTTGCTGCTGAACCGCTTGCGGGGAGTGCGGGTGCTTGTGGTGGGGGATGTGATGCTCGATCACTACCGCATTGGTGAGGCGACTCGCATAAGTCCCGAGGCCCCTGTGCCGGTGCTGCTGAATCCGCGCGATGAGTATCGTCTGGGCGGGGCGGCTGCTGTGGCGGCGATGTGTGCGGCGCTGGGGGCGGAGACTCGGCTGGTGGGGGTTGTCGGGCTGGATCGTGGTGGTGAGATTGTTCGCGGGCTGGTTGAGGAACACGGGGTTGGGGCGATGTTGTTCTCGGCACCTTTTCCGCGGCCGACGACTGTGAAGGAGCGGATTTGTGGTGTTGCCAGTGGTCGGCATCGGCAGCAATTGGGGCGGATTGATACGGAGTGCTCGTCGCCGATTTCTGTGGGATTGGAACGGGCTATCGTCGATGTCATGCGAACTCTGGATCTGCCGGATGTGATCTTGATTGCGGACTATGCCAAGGGAGTGTTGACGGCTGGGGTGGCTCGGGCTTGCCTGGAGTTGGGGTGTGTAGTGATTGTCGATCCGCCGCGGGATGGGGATTGGGACAAATATCGCGGTGTGGCGTGCGTTGTTCCCAATCGGCAGGAAGCGGGTGGTGGCGAGGCTGTGGAGATTCGACAGCGCTGCCAGTCGAATGCGGCGGTCGTCAAGCTGGATGAAGAGGGGTGCCAGGTTGCGTGGGGTGATGAGGGCGGCGACGGGCACGTGAGGCGGATCGCGGCTCGTCCGCGGGCTGTGCATGATGTGACAGGGGCGGGGGACAATTTTCTCGCCGTGTTGGGGTGTGCGAAGGCGACTGGGCTGAGTTGGCCTGTCGCGGCTGAGCTGGCGAATCTGGCGGCTGGATTGCAGGTTGAAAGACTCGGGTGTGTGCCCGTGACTCTGGATGAATTGCGAGAGGAGGTGGATCGTGACCACGGGGCAGTTGATGGGGCTGGGTGTGAGAGATCTGTACGCGCTAGTGCATAGCTGCCGGCAGCGGGGCGAAACGATCGCCTTCACTAATGGCTGCTTTGACGTGCTGCATGAGGGGCATGTCTGGTTGCTCGAGGCGACCCGGCGGGCCGCTCGGCGGATGATTGTGGCGGTGAATTCGGATGACTACTGCCGGCGCGTGAAAGGGGCTGCGCGGCCGATTCAAAGTGCGGCGGTGCGGTTGCAGGTGGTGGCCGGCGTGTCGGGGGCCGACGCGGTCGTGGCGTTTGATCAACTGGGTCCGGAACGCTTGCTGGAACTCATTCAGCCGGATGTGTATGTGCTGGGGGGCGACTATCGCGAGCGGCCGATACCGGGGGCTCAGAATTGCGGTCGGATTGAGTTCGTGGAGCGGCTTGCGGGGTTTTCTACGAGTGGCATTGTGGAGCGTTTACAGAGGGTGTCGTAGTCGACCTCGCCGAGACTTCGGGGGCGGAATGTGGTGCGGCCGGAACTCTGGGTGAGTTGTGCTGCGGAGTGGGTGAAAGACCAATCCCATTTGTCCTATAAGTCCACAGAAAATGCGATGGGACTCATGGGACGGATGGGACTTATAGGACTTATGGGATGAGGCACTTGGTGGCGTCGGGTGTGAGGCCGGAAGTCATGGTGAACAGGACCTTGAGCGCCGCAGATTCCGGGCTTCCGGATCAATCTGGAAAAACGCAATGTGTATACGCTTGGAAACACGATGCAATGTGATAAAACGCAGGCCTTCGCGTTGACATACTGAACGCAGTTTGAATTCCGAAAAAGAGCCTTCGTTTTCGTTTTACACCAGACGCCTGTCTGGTGTAATATGCACCTCGTCAAACAAGAGAGAGACATCACGGCAGATCAGGCCGTGACAGGGGCTGGCGAGACTCTTTTTTTCTCGCTGCATTGCGACATTGAGCGTCGAATCCCGTGGTCCGCAACCTTCTCGTTGCTGGATCTGACATCGCCCGCGTTCTGGCGTTGGGGTGGTCGTTTCTTTGTGTGGTGATTTGAGGGGTGGTCGCGCCTGAGGTGGCATTGTGCGGAGGATCGATGGGGAGAAATGCGAAGCAGAAGTCGTCACGGTGGAGCGCGAGCCGAATAATCTGCGATCCCTTATAGCATTTCCCCAGCTCTAGTGATTGGCTGCCGTGGCGATGCGGGACACTCCCTCGATCCCGGCAATTGACACGGCAGCAAAGCCAATCACGC
>JAKFVC010000069.1 GCA_021732415.1 Planctomycetaceae bacterium | reverse complement strand
CCGGTTCCTAACAAGGCACCCAGGATTCCTGTGCAGGCCCCTGCCGTGACAAGGAGAATCAGATTCGTGGGAGTTGTGTACATCAGACTTGATTCGCAAATCCGAGCGGAAAAACGTTCGACTCACTGGGTTGCTCACCGTGAATACTCGCGCCACTTCATCAAGTGGAGCGACGGCGGTTGTTTATCGAACCAGATGCTTCCCTGGTGGTCGTCGTGGTCATTGGCTCGTTATGGCTGATTTATCAAATGGGTGGATGAATTACCCGCCGACTGGCGAGATTCACGCTGAGTTATGGATGATCCAATCGACCGGCTTTGATGATTCGCAGCTTAGATCGTAATGTGGGACGACTGATCCCCAGGATCTCAGATGCACGTAGCTGATTGCCCTCGGCGAGCTTCATGGCTTGCCCCACCAGCAAAGCGTCAAACTGCTGCAAGGCACGCCGATAAAGCCCGACGGCTTTGTCTCGAAAGTCGCGTTCGACGAATTCGGCCAGCCCTTGCCACGTTGCATTTGCCAGTAATGAAAGATCGGCGGCGGAGACAGGCAATTCCGGTTCATCCTGCTGCAAATCAGGCGGCAAGAATTCTGGTAGGAGCGCAGTACCGGTCGATCCAATTAGGGCCTCACGAATTACACTTTGCAGTTGTCTCACGTTTCCGGGCCAACGATAGCGTTGGAGTCGATCGAGAGTTTCTGTGGCAATTGATTGCACGCTGGTGCCAAGCTGGCGGTTGAATCGAAATAGGAAGTAGTGGGCGAGTTCGGGAATGTCTTCGACTCGGTCCCGCAACGCAGGCAGACTCAGTGTGACCCCGCGCAATCGATAGTAGAGGTCGCGTCGAAATTTTCCATGCTCGATCATCGATTCGAGATTCTGATTCGTGGCCGCGACGATCCGGACGTCGACATTCAACGTTTCGTTGCCGCCCACCCGTTCGAATTGGCCTTCTTGCAACAGGCGTAAGATCTTCGCCTGAGTCGATTGCGGCATATCGCCGACTTCGTCCAGAAAGATCGTTCCCTTATGACATTGTTCGAATTTGCCCACCCGCTGGCGTTCGGCGCCAGTAAACGCTCCTCGCTCGTGTCCAAAGAGTTCACTTTCGAGTAAATTTTCCGGGATTGCCGCACAATTGATTGCTAGAAAAGGTGCCAGACTGCGACGGCTATGTTGATAGATCGCGCGGGCGACTAATTCCTTACCTGTGCCGCTTTCTCCGAGAATGAGAACATTGACATCTTGAGGTGCGATGCGGCCGATTTGCTTGCAAATGGATTGCATCGCTGGACCAGTCCCGATGAGTCGGTCAGAAGTTTCTGGAGCATTCTCCGCGGTATCGACCGCCGTTGGTACGTTCATCAACCAACTGATCTTGAATGCCTGATCGATGACTTGCTGCAGTTGAGTAAAATCCAGCGGTTTGACAAGATAATCGAACGCCCCCAGTTTCATCGCTTCAATGGCCGTGTCGGTCGTGCCGTGTCCAGTAATAAAGATCACGAGACTGCGTGGATTGATCTGCTTGATTTGATGAAATACTTCCAAGCCCGACTCACCATCCAGGCGAATATCCAGCAACACGACGTCGGGCGATTCCTCTTTCACCATGAGCAGGCCTTCGTTCGAATTGGCCGCCGTCAGGACGCGGACGTCCTCACTAGTAAGAATTTCGTTTATTGTAAACCGGATACCGGATTCATCGTCGATGACTAGGAGCGTGTGCGACATGGGAACTCCAAACTTGAGAGCCAGGTATTATGCTGAGGGATGAAACTCACGCCGCGGGTAAAACAATTCGAAATTGGGCACCGCCTGTGGGCTGATTGGTCGCCTCAATCATTCCTTGATGATCACTAACGATACGACGAGATACGGCGAGTCCCAAGCCAGTTCCCCGGTCCTTGGATGTGGCAAACGGCTCGAACAACCGTTTCAGGATTTCTGCTGGAATTCCAATTCCCGTGTCGAGGACCCTCACTTCAATCAGTTGAGACGTGTTCGATGTTCCAGCTTGAAGTCTCAATTGGCCTCCATTGGGCATCGATTCCAACCCATTGAGTAACAGATTTACGAAAACCTGATGAAGCTGTTCGGGGTCTGCATTGACCATCAGTGGAACATCTCCGAATTCGGCAGAGACATCGACGTGCTGTTGCTGCGAACGTCCGATAATGAGATTCATGGCTCGCCTCAGGCTTTCTCGAACGTCATGCCGCGAGCGATTCAGTCGAGGAGGTCGCGAAAAGTCGAGCAAGGACTGAATTGTGGTTTCCATGCGGGCGATTTCATCCAGAATCAGTTGGAGTTTCGCGTCGGCCATGAGTTCAGACGGGGCTTTTTGTGCCGCATGCTGCAGCAGAAGTTTGACCGACGTCAATGGATTGCGGAGTTCATGCGCCACGCCCGCAGCGAGTTCGCCCACGGCCGCCAGTCGTTCAGACCGTAATACTTCATCGCGTGCCTTCTTCAACTCGTCATTGGCCCGATTCAAACGCTCAACGACTTGCTCGACCTGGGTTTGAATTGCATCCAAATCGGATTGCTCATCGATGCAGACAGCGCCCAATGACCGATCTCCGACAGTCGCGTCGCGAAGAGTGACCGTGATGCGGGCCACGGAATGCTGCAGCCGCTGAGCCATCCACCACCCATAAGCAATGCCCAGCCCGGGGCCGAAGATTAAAATGCACGTGCGAATAATGAACACACTGGCCGAGGCGCTATCACGCTGGGCGTTGGCATCGAGTAAGAGCTTTTGGTTGATGGATCGCAATTGATCGGAGGTCGCTGCAAGTTCTCTAGTGGCATCTGACAATTGATGCATCAACAGGATTCGCTTCGCATTCTCCAGCGGTGAACCATCATGCTGCGCTGTGTCTAGCAGCGATTTAAACGCGTCGAGTTGCCCCCCGAGTACATTCACCAACTCAATCTCGGGAGCTGTAAATGAAAGTCGCCTGAGCTTGAGGTATTCTCGCTCCAGTGACTCCAATGTCGGTGCAAAGACCGGATGAGCAAAAGTTGCGTCCGACCCAGCAGCATTCACGCCTGCCAGGATCTTCCAGGCAGCTTCCTGGATGCGGCTGGATGAGTAGATCGCCTCAACATTTTCCGCGAAGACACGCTGGTAAGATTGATTCAGCCAATAGATGTAATAGGTCGTAGCACCGCTCACCAGCAGCCAGGATACGGCCACGATCACGGTGGGAAAAATCAATCGCTTCCACATGTGGCACCTCTTCGATACGGCTCTGCAGTCTCAATGACGTTTACAGCAGCCCTGCCCGTAAACTGGTCTGTGCAAGTCAGGTGCCGCTAGCACTACTGCACTTTAGTTTGTTGAAAAGCCTCAGGTTTTGAGCAATTTCCCCAGTGCACCGGACGCCTGCTCGATTAAGACACTTCATTCAAATTGCGCGAAAGGAAAACAGCTTTCCATCAAAAGAAAAAGGGGTTTCCCGAGTTCTCCCCAATCCGCGGCGTCCGGCGTTTGGTCTGTTTCTCGTAAACCTTTAAGCCGTAGCAACATTGGAAACGGATCTGCTGCAGGCGGGACTTCGGTCCGGAAGTTGCCCTAGGGATTTCTGACGTTTGCTTAATGTTGTGAGCCACCGCCTCGCAATTCCAGCCGCCGCGAAACCTCCCACGCACACTTGAGCAATGGCGACATCATGCAGACACGTGTCCTGGCCGCGAGCCCCTCGTTGTCCCGGCGATTGTGGTATCGCAATGAACTGGGACGTTGCGGGTTTGAAACCATCACCGCAGATACTGGAATAGCGTGCATTCAAAGTGCGGTTGCCTTCCAACCCCACGTGCTCATCCTGGAGCCATCACTATCTTGGGGTGGTAGTGACGGAGTACTCGCCGTGAAGCAACTGGATCCGATCTTACAGCCAGTACCCGTCATTGTCATTGATTTGCAACGCGATGCCTCTGAAACGTATCGGATCGGAGCGTACCCACTCGCGGGCTATTGGAAATGGATGCCGACTACCGACGAGTTGTCTGCGGCGATCTACAACGCGCTTACCGGTCACGAGACGCCACGACTACCGAGTCTGGCAACTATCGCCAGTATTTCCTGTTGAAACAGTCTGACGGGCGTGGAACGTGGTCCCGAGCAATCTTCGGACGACGTACCGGGCGAATTTCGACGAAAGGGACATGATGCTACCTGATGGTTCAATCTGCCAGTTTCCGTGTTCAATCGATTTGGGATATTTCGCCCGATGGTTGTCAGGTCGTCAATCAAAAGACGCCCAACCCTCGGATCCAGGGCATCATCAGTGCGGGACATCACAAATGATTATGCAAGGCCCACACACGGCGAGTACGGCGGTCTCCTCTCTGAAGCCCGCTATGAGATAAGTCAGCATAAAGTGTTTAAGTTTTGATTATCGACGACGATTGGATGAACTATCGTGGAGACCAGAATCGCTACTCGATCAACGACCGACACGTCAGATCAAGCAGCCTTCGATCTAGGATCTTGCCGGATGGCCGGACAAAACCATGTCGTACCGCAATCTGCCTGCGGAGCGTTTCTCGCCTCGGACAATAGCTGTCTGTGGCGAGTCTGGGCACCAGCGGCTCGTCAAGTCGACCTTGTATTGTTCGACGATCACGGAGAACGTGCAAGTCATCGCATGCTCGACAGCGGTGAAGGTTACTACGCGCTCGCGCTGGCAAATATTGTGGAAGGTCAGCGTTACGCCTATCTTCTGGACTCGAAAGTGGAACGCCCCGACCCCGCGTCGCGCTGGCAACCGGAAGGCGTCCATTCGCCTTCCGCGGTATGGAACCCTCACAACTTTGCCTGGACCGATCATGACTGGCATGGAATTCCGCGCGAAGATCTTGTCCTGTACGAAGTGCATGTCGGGACGTTCACACACGAAGGCACCTTCTCCGCGATTGTTGAGCGGCTGGAGCAGTTGCGAGATCTGGGTGTGACTGCCATTGAGCTCATGCCCGTCGCCCAGTTTCCGGGCCGAAGAAACTGGGGCTACGACGGAACCTACTGGTATGCCGTGCACAATTCGTATGGCGGACCGCGGGAGTTGCAGCAATTTATCGATGCCTGCCATCGAGTGGGAATGAGCGTATTCCTGGATGTGATTTATAATCACCTGGGTCCTGAAGGGAATTATCTCATCGAATTCGGTCCCTACTTTAAGAGTAGCGTACAGACTCCGTGGGGCGACGCGGTCAATTATGATGAACCCGGCAGTGACGGAGTCAGGGCATTTGTTCTCAACAACGTCCGCCAATGGATTCGCGATTTTCATATCGACGGATTGCGCCTGGATGCGACCCACGCCATTCATGATTCCGGCGTCTTGCACATCATCTCTGAAATTATGTCCGCGGTAGAAGAAGAGGCAAATCAGCTCGGCAGGCGCTGTCACGTGGTCGCCGAGAGCAACTTGAATGAAGCTGGTCCGCTGTTAGGCGCAGGCGGATCGGGATGTGGCCTGGATGCACTTTGGAACGATGACTTTCATCATTGCGTTCATACCCTGCTGACATCTGAGCGGGGTGGCTACTACCAGGACTTTCAGCAGCCGCTGCCGCAACTCGAAAAGGTTCTGAACGGGGTCTATGCCTATGATGGAAACTACAGCAAGCATCGCGGCAACAGCTACGGCGCGCCGGTCGGGGAACTACCCGGCGACCGTTTTGTGGTGAGCATTCAGAACCACGATCAAGTCGGCAATCGGGCATTGGGCGAGCGCTTAAGTCAGCTCGTGCAATTCAACGGACTGCGTTTAAGTGCGGCATTAATGTTATTGTCACCGTACCTACCGATGCTGTTCATGGGAGAAGAGTACGGTGAATCCAATCCATTCCCATTCTTTTGCGACTTCGGCGACCCGACGCTGCGCGACTGTATTCGTGAAGGCCGACGCCGGGAGTTCGCCGAGTTCCAATGGTCGGGGAGCGTCCCCGATCCCTTCGATAGTTTCACATTCGCATCTGCGAAACTTACGTGGGAGTGGTGGAGCAGTAATAAAAGAGACGGTCTGCGGCACCTCTATCGAGATCTCCTGAAGGCGCGTCGCGAGTGGCCCGCACTCCGAGACTTTGAGCACCGTGAGGCACATTTGATTAACGCGACCCGCGGAGAAGTGCTACTCAAGATTGTCCGTGGCAATCCTCAGCGACCTCATGAACAGATCGAAGCCTATTTTAATCCTCACCAGACCACAGTCATTTTGCCTGCAATGTCTGGACCAATAAATCAAATCCTGTTGAGCACCGAAGATCTCAAATACGGCGGATGGAAGCGGTCCGGCAGACTGGGCTGGGACTTATCTCCTTTTGAATGCGTCGTCGTCGGTAAGCAACAGGACCCAAAGTCATGAGCGCATTTCCTGCTACCCTGGACGCAGCCCTCGTACCCGGGGAATCCCGTTTGACGAGCCAGACCGCAGTCGCCGACGTCAGCAAACTCCACACGCTCGTCGATTCGATCCTGACCAGTGTGGCGCAAGATCTGGAATCGTGGCGTTGGCCAGGCGCGACTTATCGAGTGCAATTCAATCGAGATTTTACCTTTCAACAGGCAATCGGCCTGGTGCAGTATTGGAAGGAATTGGGTATTACGGACTGCTATGCATCACCGTACCTCAAGGCTACTACCGGCAGTCAGCACGGTTACGACATCGTCGATCATTCGAGGCTGAATCCTGAACTGGGATCAGATTCGGATTTTCAGGATTTCGTTGCGGAACTGCGGCGCCATGGCATGGGGCATATTCAAGATTTCGTGCCTAACCACATGGGAATTGCCAGCAACGACAATGTTTGGTTTCAGGACGTTTTAGAAAACGGTCCCAGTTCTCAGTACGCGACGTATTTCGATATTGATTGGCATCCACTCAAAACAGATCTGGAATTCAAAGTCCTGTTGCCCGTGCTGGGAAGTCAATTTGGACGCGCGTTGGAAGATCAGGAATTGCGATTGGCGTTTCGCGACGGGTCATTTCTCCTGCATTACTTTGACCGACGCTTTCCCATTGCTCCTCGCTCATTTGAGCTAATCCTGCGGTATCGCCTGGAAGAGCTGACGAGTCGGCTGAGTCCGGATGACCATCAATTACTGGAATTCCAGAGTGTTCTGACAGCCATATCACATTTGCCTCATCGACATGAGGCGTCTCTCGAGAGGCGTGAGGAGCGGACGCGGGAAAAAGAAGTCATCAAACGCCGACTGCAGAGGCTATGCGACGAATGTCCCCAGATTTGCCAATTCATCAACGAGAACGTAACTCTGTTCAACGGGCAGCGGGGCTTGCCGCGCAGCTTTGACCTTCTGGATCAACTCTTGCAAGAGCAGGCCTACCGACTCTCGTTTTGGCGAGTGGCGGCGGATGAAATCAACTATCGACGGTTCTTCGATATCAACGAATTGGCCGCAATATGTATGGAACGTCCCGAGGTCTTTTCTCGCGCGCACCGGTTAGTGTTGAGATAGTTAGAGGACGGCCAACTTGACGGGCTGAGGATTGATCATGCAGACGGTTTGTTTGACCCGACTGCATATTTGTGGCAATTGCAGGAGTGCAGGTTTCTTCAGTTGTGTCGAGTTGAATTTCAACAGTTGTGCCACGACGACGAGGCGGTCACCTGGAATGATGTGGAAGTCCAGTTGCGTCACAGATTCAACGAACTGCGCGACGGCCGGCTGCCTTCCCCACTCTTGCGGTCCCTGTATCTCGTGGTGGAGAAGATCCTTGAACGTACCGAGGAGTTACCGGATGACTGGCCTGTCCACGGTACCACCGGCTATGAGTTCCTGAACTGTGTGAATGGCCTGTTCGTGGATAACACGAGAACTGGGGAGTTGGATGCTGTGTACGCTAAGTTTATTGGTCAGAAACTGGACTTCGAGGAAATGGTTTATGAAGCCAAGCGACTGATCCTCAAGGTCTCGATGTCGAGCGAACTACACGTTCTCGGTCACCAGTTGGATCGGATTTCGGAACGCAATCGCTGGACGCGTGACTTTACTCGCCATGGCTTGATCCAAGCCCTGCGCGAAGTGATTGCCTGTTTTCCGGTCTACCGTACTTACACGGTCGCACGCCGAATACTCAGTCGCGATCAAGGGTATGTTCAACAAGCCATCACGAAAGCCAAGCTACGCAATCCCGCGGTGAGCGGTGAGGTGTTCGACTTCATTCGAAGCGTGTTATTGCATGTCGGTGATGAAAGCATCACTGAGGACGAATGGACTCAACGACAGGAATTCGTTGGACGATTTCAGCAATTCACAGGCCCGATGATGGCCAAGTCTGTCGAAGATACTGCGTTTTATCGCTTTCATCGGCTGATTTCGGTCAACGAAGTAGGCGGTGACCCTGAACGTGTTGGAGTCAGTCTTCAAGAATTTCATCAACAGAACTTGGAACGGCAGAGACATCATCCATTAGGGATGTTGACGACTTCTACGCACGACACCAAGCGCTCCGAGGACGTCCGAGCAAGAATTAATGTGTTATCGGAGATTCCTACTGAGTGGAAGAACGCTGTGATGCGCTGGGCGCGATGGAATCAGAATGCGAAGCAAGCTCTCGACGGGAGCGCGGTACCTTCTCGAAATGACGAATACTTGCTGTATCAGATTTTAGTCGGGGCGTGGCCGTTGCGGTCACCGGACCGCAATGAGTTGCCACAATTCATTCGCCGCATTCAGGAATACATGTTAAAGGCCGTCCGCGAAGCGAAGCAGGTATCGAGTTGGATTGCACCGAATGCCGCGTATGAGCACGCCTTGAACCGGTTCATTGAGACGATTCTAAAGGAGGGCCATCAGAATCGGTTTCGTCGTGATTTCGAATTATTCGTGCGGCGAGTGAGCCCGGCAGGACTCTGGAATTCGCTGAGCCAGACACTTTTGAAATTGACGTCACCTGGTGTCCCCGACATTTATCAGGGCACAGAGCTGTGGGATTTCAGTTTGGTTGATCCAGACAATCGGCGAACGGTCGATTATGCCACGCGACTTGAGTCATTGCGGGATCTGTTGGCGAATGCCAAGGATCAACAGAAGGAACGAACAGGTTTCGCCCGGCAACTTGTCGCAGACTCGTACGATGGTCGGATCAAGTTATTTACGATCGCCCAGACTCTGCGAGCCAGGCAAAAGCACTCAAAGTTATTCAAGGCTGGCGAGTATATTCCACTGGAAGCAGTCGGAAATGGTCGCGATCATATTTGCGCATTTGCGAGACGCCATGGAAAACAATGGAGCGTGACCGCGGTCCCCAGACTGGTCGCGTCGCGTGTACGCAATTGGGAAGAAGCTCCCCTCGGACCTGACTTCTGGCGTGACACGAAGCTCGTACTTCCCCGAGGGATCGCCATCCCGCCGTTTCGCAATGTATTCACGGGCGAGAGAGTTACAGTTTCGGTACCTGTGGAAAACCTGCTTGTGGCCGAGGTGTTACACAATTTTCCGGTTGCATTCCTGATCAACGAAGAATGAGTCCTCATTAACCTCGTGAGGGCGAGTGATGTGCGCGACCGCATCTCATTCGAATTGGCGAAAGTTATACCTGCAAATATTTTCCTGAAAGAAAGAGCTTTTCCACCCAGGTCCGGCATAGAACCAAACTCTTCACAATTTTTGGGGACATTAAGTACTGACCCTATAAACGATTGCACCTGCCACCGATGAACGGGCTGTATTTCGGCGCAAGAGTTGCTTTCATTGCATAGCAACAAACATTTCTATGCGAAAAACTCGACAGCGCGGTGCTGCCTTATTATCTCCGCATCGCTCAATCGAGTTCGTAAGGGGGCCAATGATGGTTGCCAGCAATCCTCAGAATATTAGTCCGAAGCCGGTGGTCTATCGTGTAACCCGGAACGGACGCGAACTGACAATGAGTTATCAGCAGATGTTCGATGCCGGTTATCGATTACTTCTCAGAGGCAATTATCCCGAATCACAGCGGGTATTCGAATTGCTTGCGCAAGTACCCGACCGCGGCCCGCGAGCACATATTCTTCTGGCATTTTGCCAGGCGCAACTTCGTGACTATACCGCGTGCAGCCAAACCTTGAACCAGGCGTTTGAGGGTGATCGTTCGAATTTGGAATCGAAGCTTCACGGAGCGTTCGTGTTCTGGGCATGTGGGCTGTTCGTTGATGCGCGAGTCGAAATGGAGGCAGTGATCGGGGAAGCCCACTTTCTTCCTACACTGAGCCTACTTTTGGGCGACTTGCTAGCTCGTTCCGGCAATCGAATACAGCCTCCGCGACTTTGGCGTCTGGCGGTTCAAAACGACCGTCCCGATGGCGCGGTCGGCTTGATCGCCAGGCGCGAACTTAATGAGTGGGCAATCAGTCACAGAAAGCGGCCCGGTAAGTGAGATCCCAAATGAGGCGACTTTCGTCTGGAAGATTTCAAGCGACTGCCACTACTCGTATGTAACATTCCCGCCTGACCAATGTCTGGAACTCGCCAATGTTTCAATCGCCCAGCGCAGTAACGCGTGCAGAGAATGGGAGTTCCAATCATGGCTCAATTAAGGCCTGTCATATGAACGAGCCAGTCCTTGGTTATGAGCCCGGAATCTTACGGGTGCTGCAATCGAAGGAGGAAACGAGATCGTTCTATGATAAGATCGCCAAGGTCTATGACTTGCTGGCGGAGTTCAGCGAACAGTCCGTACGCGATGCCGGTCTGGAAATGCTCGCCACAGCCTCGGGTGAGACAATACTGGAAATTGGATGCGGGACCGGTCACTCCCTCGTCACAATGGCCAATGATGTTGGTCAGCAGGGCAAGGTTGTGGGTGTTGACATTTCCGAAAATATGCTCGAAGAAACTCGGAAGTTACTCATTCATGAGAAAGTCGAACTCCATCGTTGTGACGCGGCACAGCTCCCGTTCCGCCGAGCTCGTCTTGCCGCTGTGGGCGATGTCTCCGAAGATGTCAGCTATATGATCGAAATGGACTTCGCCTTTCCAGGTCGCCCATCGTTTATGGACGTGTGGGTTGATGTGCATAACGTCCCGGTATTGGGCAATGTCCGTATCGGACAATATCGCGTACCGTTCGGTATGGATGCATTGACAAGCGTACGCGAGCTGACTTTCCTGGAGCGTGCATCGCCGTTCGCATTTAATCCCTTTCGTCAGATCAGTATCGGATTTCACGATAACAATGATGCCCAGACATTGACATGGTCCGCAGCTGCATTTGGATTTCCGACCGATGTATGGGGAGATAACACTGGGGACAAAGGTTATGGAATGGCCAGTCGCGTCACGGCCCTACCGTACTATGCGGAAGATGGATCGTCTCTGTTGCATCTAGGTGTTGATTACTCTCTGACGCGGCCTTCGACGCAGACTTTGGAATATCGGAATCAGCCCGAATTCGGCGGTCCATTCATCGGAGCGACGGGCAATACGCCTTCAGTTCCATTCTTCGTCGATACCGGGGTGATGAGTGCCACCTCATCCAACTTGTTCAACGCTGAAATCGCGGCCGTTCGCAATCAGGCTTACATTCAATCAGAACTGACCTACGCCCTGGTGAGCCTCACAAATGGCGGGACCGCGACCTTTCCGGGATACTACGCTCAAGCTGGATATTTCGTGACCGGCGAGACCCGCAGTTACAACAAACTGGCCGGTGTTCTAGGGCGAGTCAAACCGCTCCACAACTGGGGTGAACCCTGCGGATATGGTGCCGTGGAACTCGCCGCCCGCTACTCGTATCTGGATCTCACCAGCCGCAGCATCAGCGGTGGGCGCATGAATGACGTGACGTTGGGAGTGAACTGGTACCTGAATCAATACACGAAGTTCCAGCTAAACTATATTCGATCGATCGTCGATCAGACGAGCACCAGTACCAACAATATCGATACGAATATCGTCGCGATTCGGGCTCAGCTGGACTTCTAAGAGTTAATGAATGCGACGGGAAGTTGCACGTCCTCCGCGTGCATCAGGAAGGTTCGTGCCTGCTGACACGACCGGGCGGAATCGGGATGAACCGTCGACGGTGAGATCCAGCAAAGGCGTGTGCCCAAATGCACGAACACGAGGAAATAGAGGTCCACGAATCCTCGCAACGTCCACATCCGCTTCGCGGCAAAATCGCACTGCCAGAGCGTGTCGGCGTGGATCTTCAGGAACTCGTCCCACGACCCTTTGCCCCGTTGCGGGCCGGGGTCCAGTCCGTGTTCCTTCAAGATGTTCTTTACCGTCTGGCGGCTGATCTTCCTGATTCCCAGCTTCCGAAGTTCCCCGAGAATGCGCGTGTAGCCCCATGAGTTCTCCTGCGCCAGCTTCACCACAAGAGTTCGGATGTCGTCAGAAGTCCGCGGCCGGCTTGGCTTGCGAGGTGAGACTTTCCTGGTCGAATCTTGTCCGGCGGCGTTTCGAATCCATCTCAGGAATGATCCGTAGGTCACAATCGAAATCAGCTCCTTGAGCTGAGCTCCCAGCTTCCGCCCTACCCTGATCAGTCCTTGTCGCTCCTTCGACGTGACCGAAATCTGCGCCGGCACACGCGACCGCAGGAAGCGGTTCTCTTCCTTCACGTAGGCTAAACTCTGACTCTACTCTTCTGCCCGTCTAACACAAGAGTGCCAAATCACCGCAAACCGCATTAAATCCAGCATTTGCTAAGCGGCTCTCACTGGCGGCAAAGAGCATTGTTACGAACAGGGTTCCTTCCGAGGAGGATGTAAGCGATCACCGAGCTCGGTAACTCGCTCTGCCTGACCTGCCGTGGCTAAGATGAACCGGCGGCTAACGCCGTGCCGCTTACGAGTTCAATACGTCGCTGGGGGCCAAGTGCTGCAACCCGGGCCGCTCCGTCTTTACAGCTCGTCTCCGGTCAAAGCTGCGTGACGATCGTCTTGACTGGGGTTAGCCGGGCAGTCAAACTGGTCCCTGTTGCCGATTGGAAACTAGTCGCGCGACCTCCTCCCGGAATGTCATCGGTCAGGGGCCAGAGATCTCCCCGGCAGCGGAGCAGGTCGACGGGTTAGTAACCCTTCATGTTGTCGAACATTGCTGCTCGACACACACAAGCTGATTCCGAGACCACAGCATTTGTGCGGCCGACGTCCGCCTGCATCCTCAATTTATGAATCAATCGTCAGCGTGAGAAATGAGTCAAAATGACCGGGCTGTTCTGTCATCTGCCGTGGGATCAACTTTGATTCGTCCACAAGTGATCGGTCCTACGCCCCCCCGGCCGCCGACGTTCGTAGGTGCAGATGATGCTCTCAGGAGTGCCCGCGCTGCAGGGCTGTCTCGAAACATCCACTTCGAGGCGGCGACACTCCACTGATTCTAAGAATGGGATTTCTGTCTGATGCGTTTTTTGCCCTGGTTGCTGCAGCTTTCTCAATCCACTTGTGGATGGAATCAGGCCCGTCGTCATTCCGCAGCTAGGCGTCAACGGCGCCCGCTGTGTCTCCGGCTGGAGGGTTTGGAGGAGCGGGTCCTGCTGGCGGCGGATGGGGACTTCGGATTTGCATTCACTACGCCGTCCACCGGGACGGCGCTGGGTAATGCAATCGCGACGGATGCCGCGGGGGATGTGCTGGTGGCCGGGATCTTTGTGGGAAAGATTGATGTCGATCCGGGCGCGGGCGTGACGGAGTTTACCTCGCTCGCCGGCGAGGGTTTCCCCAATACCTTTATTGCCAAGTATGCTCCGGACGGCAGCCTGATCTGGGCCCAGGCCTTGCTGGGATCTGCGTCGCAAGCCGGTGCGTTGACCACCGACAGCGATGGGAATGTTTATGTCACGGGGCTCTATCAAGGCACCGTCGATTTCGATCCGGGCGCCGCCACGCAAAATCGCACGTCCAACGGCAACCTTGACACGTTCATTCTGAAGCTCGATCACGACGGCCACTTTGACTTTGTGACGACGATGGGAGGGCCGGGGGTCGATTTCTCATTAGGCATCACGGTCGATGCCAGTCAGAATATCTATACCGGCGGCGCCTTCCAGCAGACCGTCGACTTCGATCCGGGGGCGGGCGTGCAGAATCACACCAGCCACGGGGGGTACGACATTTTCGTTTCCAAGCTGGACAGCAGCGGAAACTACGTCTTTGCGGTGACGGTGGGAGGCCCTGAAGACGACGCCGCGGCCGCGATTGCGCTGGATAGTACGGGTGACATCTTTACGACGGGGCTGTTCGCCGATACGGTCGATTTTAGCGTCGGGCTGGGGGGGCTGATTCTGAATCAGACCAGCCTGGGAGGGACTGACGCGTTCGTTTATAAACTCACGAATAATGGCGTTTACGGCGGCGTCGTGACGCTCGGGGGCACCGGTGACGATGGGGGGACGGGGATCGGCCTGGGGCCCGGCGACAATATTTATTACTCGGGATACTTCGTCGGCATCGTGGATTTCGACTTTACTCCCGGTGTTTCGCAGCGCACCAGCAGCGGACCTCAATCGGGTTTTGTTTCCCGGCTGGGGCCGGATGGCAACCTGATCTACGCGTCGGTCCTGGGAGGCACGGCAGCCGACACTGCTCAGTACCTCCATGTGGACAGCAGCGGCAACGCCTACTCCACCGGCAGCTATTCGGGAACCATCGATCTTGATCCAGGAGTCGGCACTCAACTGCGCACCTCCAACGGTCAGACGGATATCTTCGTCTCCAAGCTCGACCCGAATGGGAATTATGTCTATGGAGACTCCCTGGGGGGGAGCGCCAGTGAGTTTGTCGCCGGCCTCGCAGTGGACGCCTTAGGGAACACTTACACCACGGGACAGTATTCCGGAACCCCCGATTTCGATCCCGGTCCAGGCACGTCGAACTTAGACCCCAGCCCGGGCGTGTCTAGCCTGTTTGTTTCGAAATTGCTGGGGCCTCCGATCATTCCGGCGGTGAACCTGGCGGTCAGTTCTGCGACGGCCACGGAAGCCGGGCAGACGCAGATCACCGTGACCGCGACCGCCGATTCCCCGGTCAGCGGCGATCAGACCATTGACCTGGCACTCAGCGGGACTGGCATGACTCTGATCGATTATGCACTCTCCGATGGCGATGCCGGACTACCGGGAATTCAGATCAAGATCCTGGATGGCCAGACGACCGGCACCGTGACATTTACCGTCTTGAACGACAATCTCGTGGAACTGGCTGAGACTGCAGCCCTGACGATCTCGAATCCCTCCACTGGAATCCACCTGGGGTCGACGGTCGAGCAGGATGTGACGATTACCGACGACGATGTGGCCGTGATCTCGATCAGCAATCCCAGCGTGACCGAAGGAGGGACGCTGTCGTTTGACGTGACGATCAGCAATCCCGTCGATGTCGCGGTGACGGCCGACCGTACCACGGCCGACGGCACGGCCACCACGGGCGACAGCGACTATACCGCCCTGGCCCTCGCCAACGTCCAGCTCTTCGCGGCCGGTTCGACGACCCCGTTGACCGTAACCGTACAGACCACCGCCGACGGCCGCGTCGAACTCGATGAGGCCCTGAGCTTGATCCTGTCGAGTCGTGCGGCGGGTGGCCGGAACGTGACGTTCAGTAACAGCGACCCCAGCCTGACGGGGACCGGCACGATCACGAATGACGATACCGCCCCGACTTTGAACATCACCCCGGACGGAGTTCTGACGAGCGCATCGACCATCACGTTTACGTTCCAGTTCTCGCGCCCGATGACCGGCTTCAGCCTCGCCGATATCAATCTCACCAACGGAACAGCAGGGCTTTTCACAGAAATCGCGGCCGATCAATACACGCTGGTCGTCACACCCGTCGCCGACGGCACGGTCACAGTCGCCGTAGCGGCGGCACAGGCGACCGACGCGAGCGGCAACCCGAATCCGGCGGCGACCGCCTCCGTGACCTCCGACCGCACGGGCCCTGTCTTCTCGACGTCTACCAATATCAATGTGGCCGAAAACACGCTAGCCGTAGAAACCGCAGCGGCCTCCGACCCGCATGGGCCCGTCACCTACGCCCTGGAGGCGAGCGGTGATTCCGCTCTCTTCGCCATCGGCACGACGAGCGGCATCTTAACCTTGACCACCGCCCCCGATTTCGAAAATCCCGCGGATGCCGATCACAACAACATCTACGCTGTGCAGGTGCGAGCCACTGACGCCCTCAACGTTAGTACCATCCAGACCATCACCGTGACGGTGACGGCGGTGAATGACAACGCTCCGCAATTCACTTCCGGAGCCGCCTTCCAGATCGCCGAGAATACCATGACCGCCGGGACGGTCCTGACGACCGACGCCGATCTCCCGGCTCAAACCATCACGTACAGCATCTCCGGCGGCGCCGACGGCAGCCTGTTCTCGATCTCGAACACGGGAGTCCTCAGTTTCACGACTGCCCCCGACTTCGAAAACCCAGCAGACGCCGGCGGGAATAACGTCTACGAAGTCGAAGTGACCGCGGCGGACGGCCAGGGATCGACCACGACACAGCCGATTACGGTAACGGTCACGAACGCCGGAGAACCCCCGCAACTCACGAATGTCTCCGCGGTCACCTGGACCAAAGTCCGCCCGCCGACGGCCATCAATGTCTTGCCCACGGTCATCGTGGCGGCCCCCGGCACCCTGGCAGGCGGTTCACTCAGCATCACCATGAACACGGTCGGCTCAAAGCGTAAGTCCGCCGACATCCTGAAGGCCCTCTCCATCTCGACGATCGGTGCGGGGAGTGACTTCCTCTACGCCAACGGCAAGCTGAGCCTACAAATCGAACTGGGCGAACAGGCCACCGATGCGAAGATCCAGTCATTCCTGCGAGGCATCACCTTCAGCACCAAGGGCAAAGGCCTGAAAACCTTGACCCGCGCTTTCCAGGTGACGCTTACCGATGCCGGCGATCTGTCGGGCTCGGTCAATCAGACAATTCATGTCAAAAAGAAACCGTAACGCTTCGCCCCGTACAAAAAGTCTGGCACAGCCCCGCCAGATTAAAGCTAAGTAGCCTTCGCTCCGAGGCGACGTGAAGTGAGTTGCGAAACCGTCCGCCTGGGCGGAACAATGGTTTCGGGTGGCCGATGCCAGGAGGGCGAACAACCGGTTGAAAAGGCGGCTCATGATGCAATGTTCGGTAGGGGGGGGGGTGACGATTCGCGGGAAAGCTGAGTATTTTTCCCTGCAGAAGCTCCGGCGAAAGCCTGGTGACTTCGCGGTCCCCGCGAGAATTCCCCGCCGGTTCGGATCGGGCGACACGGGACCAGATTTTCGGAATTCCGCCCTGACAGCCACGGCCACCTGGATAGCCCGAATTGCCACTGAAAAACCGTTCGAGCGCTAACGACACTCTTTGTCTGTTGAACGAAGCCGCTCCGCGGCAGCTTGATCAGGCGTCCCCTGCGTGTCGAGCGCCGTTTGTTGATTCAGCGCTGCCTCGTGTCTGAACGGTGGCGTACGCTGAACTCTCTGGTTGTCTCTGTTTCTCACAGCCCGGGAGTTTCATCATGGGG
>JAKFVC010000291.1 GCA_021732415.1 Planctomycetaceae bacterium | reverse complement strand
ATTTAGCGGAGGTGGCGGTGGCGGTGGATATGGTGGCGGCGGCGGGGCTCGGCCCAGTGGTGGCGGAGCGCGGCCCTCGGTGGGCAGTGCGCCATCAATGAGTCGTCCCAGTGGCGGGGCTCGACCGTCAACCGGCGGGGCTCGGCCTGCTGCTGGTGGCGGAGCCCGTCCTGCCGGTGCTGGTGGTGCGCGTCCGGGCGCGGGGGCCGGAGCTGGCGCCCGACCGGGACCGCAGCCCGGGACTCGGCCGAGCATCGGGACCGGAGCCGGTGCAGGAGCTGGGGGACGTTCCTCGACGTTACCCGGTGGCCAGGGTGGGATTGGTTCGGGGCAGGGAATTGGATCTGGCAAAGGAATTGGTGCCGGAGCCGGCGTCGCAGCGCGACCGTCGACGGGTGCCATCGGTGGCGGTCGAGCCGCCACGTTGCCCGGAATTGGGGGGCAAGGAGCCGCAGGTTCGCGAGCTGGTGCTCAGGATCGTGTCGCGAATCGCGCGCAATCACCTCAGGCCCGTCAGGCCAGTTTGAGCGACCGCATGTCCGGTGGACGGACAGAACGGCAGGACGGCCGCAATCAAAATCAAACCGATCGACAAACCAACCGCGATCAAAATCAAACGGATCGCCAGGGCGATCGGAATGCAAATCAGGACGACCGTCAGGAACATCGAGATCAAGCTCGTGAAGACTGGCAGGATTTTGCCCAGGAGAACCACGGTGATTGGTACGGCGACAGCTGGCAGCCCGGAGATGGCTGGAACAACATGTGGGAGAACTATCCCGGAGCCGCGGCATTGGGATTGACCGCATGGGGCGTTAACCGTCTCGGTTACGGCATGGGCTATTCCGACTACTCGAATCCCTATTCAGAAGGTAGTTCTGGCGGTTACGACTATTCCGAACCGCTGGTGACTTATGACGAATCAGCGGCAACCGCCGATCCGGCCACGATCACACCGACCGATCCGGCAGCCGCCCCGGCAGAGGATCCGGGAATGAAAGCGTTCGATGACGCCCGCGACTTGTTCACGAAGGGGGACTCGGAAGGGGCCTTGAAGCAACTCGACGTGGCTCTCAAGACGATGCCGCGCGATACCGTCGTGCATGAATTCCGCAGCCTGGTCCTGTTCTCTCTGAAACGCTATCCCGAATCTGCCGCGGCCATTTATGCCGTCCTCGCTGCGGGACCCGGATGGAACTGGACAACAATGATCGGACTGTACGGCAGCGCGGAGACTTATACGAAGCAGTTGCGTGAGTTGGAAAGGTTCGTCAAGGAAAATCCGATGTCGTCCGACGGACATTTCATCCTCGGCTATCATTACATGACCGCCTCGCATAACGCCGAAGCTTCGAAGCAGTTCAAGCTCGCCCAGGACATCTTGCCCGATGACAAGCTCATCGCGACACTGGTGGGTATGACGACACCCCCCGGCGAAGCGAAGACCGCAGACACTCCTCCCCCCGCGCAGAAGGTCGTGCCGGAAGAGAAAGTGTTGACCATCGACAAGATGGTTGGCAACTGGAAAGCCTCCACGAAAGACGCCCAATTTGAGCTGAACCTGGATAAGGAAGGCAAATTTGTCTGGTCATTCGCTCGCGGCAAGGACAAGCAAACGGTGAAGGGTGTGTTTGCCGTAGACCAGAACAATCTCGCGATGGAGCCCGACGCCGGCGGTACCATGCTGGCCGAAATCGACTTTACCGATCCGTCTCAGTTCCATTTCCAGATGGTCGGTGGGGGCGCGAAGGACCCCGGCCTGGATTTCAAGATGAAGCCGTAAAAACAGGGTAGCCACGGTTGTTTTACGGTCATCCGGATGACAACCGTGGTCCCCTTTTGTCATGCTCTAAACTATTGACTGAGCAGTGTGAGGGTTTGAGGGTGTCGGAGTGGGGGAGTATAGGTGGCGCAAGGCCTGATTTCTTAGCCTGCCATCTCGCTCCGTTACTCTCACACACTCATACTCTCACACCCTTTCCACCTTTCACAACTCGATGAAGGAAAATGCTATGCACTCTCTGTGTCGCCGCAGTTTTCTGTTGGCCTCGGTCAGCGTCACATCCCTGGCGTTGGGAATGCTGTCTCCCGTCCTGGCCGAAGATACACCACTTCAGCCGAACGATAAGATCGTCTTTCTGGGAGATGCCATCACGCAAAATGGCGAGGCTCCCAACGGCTTTTTGTCGCTGATGAAGGGAGAACTGGCGAAATCGGAGAAGTTCAAAAAGGTGGCAATTGTCAGCGCCGGGGTCAAGGGTGATAAAGTCCCCGATGTGGAAAGCCGTCTTGAAAAGGACGTGATCAGCATCAAGCCAACCGTCGTCGTGGTCTTTATCGGGGCCAACGATGTCTGGCACGAAAAGAGTGGCAAGGGGACCAAGAAGGACGTGTACGAAGACGGCCTGCGGCGGATCGTCCGACGCATCACCGCCGGGGGTGCACGAGTCATCCTGTGCACACCGACGACTCTGGGCGAAAAGGTCGATGGGACCAATCCTCTCGACGAGATGCTCGAGGTTTACTGTGAGATCAATCGCAAGGTGGCGGCCGATTCGAAGTCACAGCTCCTGGATTTGCGTGTGGCCTTTATCGAATATTTGAAAAAGAAGAATCTGCAAAACCTCGACAAGGGGATCCTGACGACTGACGGAACGCACCTCAACGAGCTGGGCAATCGCTTTGTGGGCCTGAAAATGATGGAGGCCATTGGCGCGATCGAAGCCCCGGCAAAATAACCTGTTGACCGGCTTGGCTAAACGTGTTGCCGTCGCGGATGGTTGATTCCTCTGGATGGTACGACACCTCAAACCCGACAGTTCCGCAACATGCCGTCAAAGTCGACCATCATCGCAAGAGATTAAGTATTCTGGACCAGCATGCCGCGTGATAACGCGACTCTTGGCGGATTTGAGTCGATAGATCGATGGAGACCGGGGGACGACGAGCGCGGCAAGGTTAGATTTTGGACCAGGCGAGTGCGTGTCCCGAGGCTGAGATAAGTCGACGGTCGATGGTGTTAGCCAGATGAATGTCCCGAACTTATTAGCCCTGCTCATGGTAGTGGCAGCGCTCATGGTCTCGCCCCGAGCGCTGAGCGGCGAAGACGTTGCGTCGATAGAATCCGGTACGAATGATTCACAGCTTAAGGATCTGGTTAGTGGATTTGACACTACCAGCGACAGCTCAGATGAGTCTGGACTGCAGACACACTTCGACGCGACGTACGTCTTTCAAAGTATTGCCAGCGGAGGGTTCAGCGGGCCCTACTTCGGTAGGTTTTCGGACGAAACTTCTAATGGGCATACTTTGAACGGTGATCTGCGGTCGGAGCTCGATACAGAAAAGGCCGGCTGGTGGTCCGGGGGCGCCTTTACGGCGCGACTGCAATCCCGTGTTGGGCGTTCTGCAGTCCAACGCGCCGGAAGTGCGGCCGCCATTAACAACGAAGCGTTATACCCCAATGTCGAGGCCCGGTTCGACGAAAGCGTATTGGCGCTGACCCAGTTCAGTTACCGTCATCAAATCACTGAGTCGGTTGCGATTTATGGCGGCCTGTTAAACACTTCGTTGGGTGATGAGAATGTCATCGCCGGCTCGTCGCAATCTCATTCGCAATTCTTGAACTTCGCGCTGCTGTATTCTGTGGTTGAGGACGCCACCACGGGAAACGCCGCCCTGGGAGGCGGAATCGAGATCCAGGCCAATGACAACGTATCGGGCTCGTTTTCGGTATACGGCAGTCAAGAGACCGCCGGCCTGAATCCATTTACGACGTGGCACGGTACGACCTTGAATACCGAATGGACCGTTTCACATACGCTGGCAGATCGCCCGGGAGCTCAGACGTTCGGGTTCCTGTATGGCATCGACGTTTTGCGGGCGGATATCGCTGCCGATCCACGGTTGGTGATTATCAGCATCATCCAGGGCTTGCCTTTTCCTTCCAAACCCCAGGACACCTGGGCCTTTTATTACAACGCCTACCAATTCATCGAAGGGGATGAATCGGGTGGCTGGGGCGTGTTCGCACGCTGGGGAATTTCGGATGGCAATCCCAATTTCGTGAAGCAGAATGCGGCACTTGGACTGGGAGGCGTCGGCCTGTTTCCCAATCGCCCGTCCGATCGTTGGGGTTTAGGGATGTTCCTGGTAGATCTGAGTCATGCTGATCTGCTGGACGGGTTGCATATCACCGATGAAATCGGAGGCGAGGCCTACTATAACATCGCGGTATCCTCGTCGTTTCGTGTGACTTGGGATCTGCAGATCGTTGACTCGGCGCTACCGCATGCGGAATCCGTTTGCGTGCTGGGATTACGGGCCAACTACAGCTTCTAGAAAACCTAGTATGAGATAGTTCATTCACAAACTCTAGATTCATGAAGCACGTTGGCGCGTGACAAGTGGTTTGATTGGAACGTCGTCGTTCCTTCATTCGCGTGCCGAATGGGCAAGAGAAGATTTAGTGAAACCGCGGTAACTTCGCGGAGTCAACGGTGCAATAGACATCGCGTCTCCGGGAGTGATTGCAGGCACGCCGAGTTCGCATTTTCGAGATGCACAGGTATTGGCACGTAACCTGCGATCGGGGGTAAGTCCATGTAACCGAATATACTTCTTGCAAATGAAAAATGGACCCGATTTAATGAGCTATCTCGTGGCCGATGGTCGCGGACCCCATCTGCGATACGCGAATTCCAAAGTTTGCGGCGGCTGCCTCAATCAATTGGAAAGGCAAACAGTTCTACTTTGTGAGCGAAGAAACTCGCAATGACTTTGCCAAGAAGCACGGGTTGCCTGCGTAGTCAAGTGGTGTGCGAATTCGCCCACTCCGAATGGTGCAGTCGTGCCACTTTCGCTCAGGCCCTTGTGACAACCGATTGCAGGCACAACTTCCATACTAAATTGACCTCTAAGATCCCGCATCGCTAACTGCCGAGCCCAGATCACTCAAAACGCGGAAAGCTCAGAATGAACTCCAAACACCTGATCGAACAGGCGCACCGTCTGGCCGAACGCTACCGCGTTACGAGCGGAAAGAACTTCCGCCTGAAGAACACCGATCCGTCCGATACTGCCTGGCTGAAGGATGAGCAGAAGCCCCAAGCGAAGGAAGTACTGCAGCAGGGAATTGCGGCGCTCGCCGAATTGCAGGAAATGTTATACGCCCAGGACTGCTGGTCGGTGCTGCTGATTTTTCAGGCGATGGACGCCGCGGGCAAAGACGGGGCGATCAAGCATGTGATGTCGGGAGTCAACCCACAGGGTTGCCAGGTGTTCTCGTTCAAAGCTCCGTCGAGCGAAGATCTCGATCACGATTACTTGTGGCGTTGCATGCGGTGTTTGCCTGAACGCGGTCGGATTGGCATCTTCAATCGCTCGTACTACGAAGAGACGCTGGCCGTGCGCGTGCATCCCGAACTACTGGCCAAACAGCGGCTGCCCAAGCAGCTCGTTCATAAACGGATCTGGGATGAACGCTTCAACGACATCCAGAACATCGAATCCTACCTCGCGCACAACGGGATCATCGTCTGCAAGTTCTTTTTGCACGTCTCCAAAGATGAACAACTGAAGCGCTTCCTGAGTCGACTTGATGAACCCGAAAAGAACTGGAAATTCTCGAGCACGGATGCCCATGGGCGGGAATACTGGGATGAGTACATGCAGGCCTACGAGGAGACGATCCGTAAGACGGCGTCGAAGGACGCGCCCTGGTATGTCGTCCCTGCCGACAACAAGTGGTTTACGCGAATCGTCGTGGCATCAGTAGTCATCGATACGCTCAAGTCGCTCGACCTGCACTTCCCCAAAGTTGATGCTGCGAAGCGCGAGGAATTGGCTGGCATTCGCAATATCTTAATGGATACTAAATAGACTTCGACTCCCGTCGTTTCAACGAGCGACGCCCACGCTCGCGCCCTATCCCCAGATTTCCATCCTAATTCAAGGAAATTCAGATGAGTTCATCGCCCAAAGAACCGAAACGTCGCGCGGCACAAACGGCATCCACAGCGGGCCCTCTGTCAGCCGAAGAGCTGCGGAAGCTGGACGCGTATTGGCGAGCCTCGAATTACCTTTCTGTCGGACAGATTTATCTGTTTGACAACCCTCTGCTGAAACGGCCCCTGAAACGCGAACATGTCAAGCCGCGCCTGGTCGGGCACTGGGGCACGACCCCCGGGCTCAATTTTATGTACGTTCATCTGAATCGCGTGATCAAACGCGATGATCTGAACATGATTTATGTGATCGGACCGGGACATGGCGGCCCGGCATTAGTGGCCCATGCGTATCTCGAAGGTACGTACAGCGAGGTCTTTCCCAACATCGGCCAGGACGAAGAAGGGATGAAGCGGCTGTTTACGCAGTTCAGCTTCCCCGGCGGCATCCCCAGCCACGTCGCGCCGGAAACGCCCGGCTCGATTCACGAAGGGGGCGAGTTGGGTTACGCGCTCTCGCACGCCTTCGGAGCAGCGTTCGACAATCCGGATTTAATCGTGGCCTGCGTCGTCGGCGATGGCGAGGCGGAGACGGGACCGCTCGCAACCGGTTGGCATTCCAACAAGTTTCTCAACCCGGCGCGCGACGGAGCTGTGCTGCCGATCCTGCATCTCAACGGCTACAAGATTGCGAATCCGTGTTTTCTGGCCCGTATCCCGAAGGAGGAACTGACCAAGCTGTTCGAGGGCTACGGCTACAAGCCGTACTACGTCGAAGGGCACGAGCCGGAAGCGATGCACCAGCAGATGGCGGCGGTGATGGACGAAGCGACCGCCGAGATCAAACGGATCTGGGCCGAGAATCGCGGCAAGCAGGGATTTCAGGGTCGTCCCACGTGGCCAATGATCGTGCTCCGCAGCCCGAAAGGCTGGACCTGTCCGGCCGAGATCGACGGCAAGAAGGCCGAGGACTATTGGCGTTCGCACCAGGTCCCGATGGGCAACATGGACGCCCCGGGCCACGTCAAGATTCTCGAAGAGTGGATGAAGACCTACCGGCCCAACGAGTTGTTCGACGCCAATGGCAGGATCAAGCCCGAGATCGCCGCGATTGCTCCGACCGGACATCGCCGCATGAGCGACAATCCGCACGCGAACGGTGGCTTGCTGCTGCGAGATTTGAAGATGCCGGACTTCCGCAACTACGCGGTTAAGGTGCCGAAGCCCGGTGCAGTCGATGCCGAAGCGACTCGTCACATGGGAACATTTCTACGCGATGTGATGAAGCTGAATCTCGACGCGAAGAATTTTCGCGTATTCAGCCCCGACGAGAACAACTCGAACCGCTGGCAGGACGTGCTGGAGGTCACGAACCGCTGCTACGTTGCGGACATTCTGCCTGAAGACGATCACCTTTCGCCGGACGGCCGCGTGATGGAAGTGCTCAGTGAGCATCAATGCCAGGGCTGGCTGGAAGGCTATTTGCTCACCGGCCGACACGGATTCTTCTCGTGCTATGAGGCCTTCATTCACATCATCGATTCGATGTTCAACCAGCACGCAAAGTGGTTGAAGACGTGCAATCACATTTCGTGGCGGCGGCCAATCGGCTCACTGAATTATCTGCTCAGTTCGCACGTCTGGCGGCAGGACCACAACGGCCTCTCGCACCAGGATCCCGGTTTCATCGACCACGTCGTCAACAAAAAGGCCGAAGTGGTCCGCGTCTATCTACCACCCGACGCGAACACGCTGCTGACTGTCACGGACCACTGTCTCCGTAGCCGCAATTACGTCAACGTGGTTGTGGCGGGCAAGCAATTGGCTCCGCAGTGGCTGACGATGGATGAAGCCATCAAGCATTGCACCGCCGGTATTGGCATCTGGGAATTCGCTTCGAACGATAAAGGGAGCGAGCCGGATGTCGTCATGGCCTGCTGCGGTGACGTTCCCACGCTCGAAACGCTGGCCGCCGTCGAATTGCTGCGGAAGCACGTCCCCGAACTGAAAATCCGCGTTGTCAATATCGTCGATCTGATGAAGCTGCAACCTCCGAAGGAGCACCCACACGGGTTGCCCGACCAGGAATACGATGCGATCTTCACGACAGACAAGCCGGTCATCTTCGCGTTCCACGGCTATCCCTGGCTGATTCACCGGCTGACGTATCGTCGCAACGGGCACAAGAACCTGCACGTCCGCGGCTTCAAAGAGGAAGGCTCGACCACCACGCCGTTCGATATGGTCGTGATGAACGAATTGGATCGTTTCTCGCTGGTCAACGACGTGATCGACCGCGTCCCGCAGCTTGCGCCGCGAGCAGCCTACGCCAAGCAAGCACTCCGCGACAAGCTGCTCGAGCACAAGCAGTACGTCTCCAAGTACGGCGACGACTTGCCTGAGATCTCAGGCTGGAAATGGGGCCAGCAGGCACCGGTCGCGAAACGGGGTACATCCACTGGTGGCGACAATGTGTAAGTGATGTTGTGCATCTTGCATTGCGGTGGAGTGTCGACCCACGCTCCGCCGTAGGTGTCAGAGTCTGTAAAGAAAATCCGGCTCGATTTGTGATTCGGTCCGATGGGAGGGCGAGGCTCCCGCCGAGCCTAACACGAGCTTTAGCTCGGCGTCCGCCGGAGGCATCGAACGCAGCCTCCGGCGGACGCCGACCTGCGGTCGTACTAGGCTCGGCGGGAGCCTCGCCCTCCCATCACGAACGACAAAGGTCAACTCATGAAAGCCGTCGATCACCCGGGAAAGAGCTATCCGCTCGGGGCGACACCCTGCGCTGCAGGGGCCAACTTCAGTCTGTACTCGCGACATGCCACGAGCGTGGAGTTGGTGTTCTTTAATCACGCTGAGGATGTTATTCCGTCACGCGTGGTACCACTCGATCCGCTCATCAATCGCACTTACCATTACTGGCACGTGTTTGTAGCGGACGTCTTGCCGGGGCAGATCTATGGTTTTCGGGTGGACGGCCCGGATCTCCCGGCGCGTGGCTTGAGGTTCGACTCCAGCAAGATTCTGCTGGATCCTTACGGCCGGGCGGTGGTCGTACCGCAGGGGTACAATCGCGAAGTCATACGGCAGGCTGGTGACCACGGCGGTAACGCGATGAAAAGCGTTGTGGTCGACCCGCATACCTACGATTGGGAAGGCGACGCCTGTTTGCGATTGCCCGCTTCCCGATCGATTATTTACGAGATGCATGTTCGCGGCTTCACTCAGCACCCCAACTCGGGTGTCAAAGAATCGCAGCGCGGTACCTATGCGGGATTGATTGAAAAGATTCCTTATCTGCAGCAACTCGGGATCACCACCGTCGAGCTGCTGCCGGTCCAGCAGTTTGATGCACAGGATTGTCCGCGGGGCAGGTCGAATTACTGGGGGTATTCGCCGATCTCGTTTTTTGCGCCGCACCAGGCCTACAGTTCCTGCCAGGATCCGCTGGGGCCGGTCGATGAGTTTCGCGACATGGTGAAGGCGCTGCACCGCGCAGGGATCGAAGTCGTCCTGGACGTGGTTTTCAATCATACGGCGGAAGGAGGGGCAGACGGACCGCTGCTCGGTTTTCGCGGCATCGATAATCCCACTTACTACATTCTCGAAGAAGGTGGCGAGCGCTATGCCAATTACTCGGGATGTGGAAACACGCTGAATTCCAATCACCCGATTGTGCGGCGAATGATCGTCGATTGCCTGCGCTACTGGGTCGAAGTCATGCATGTCGACGGCTTCCGGTTTGATCTGGCATCCATCCTCTCCCGTGATCAATCGGGGCATCCCCTGCCGAATCCTCCCGTGCTGTGGGACATCGAAACCGACCCGACATTGTCGGGCACCAAGCTGTTCGCCGAGGCCTGGGACGCGGCTGGACTGTATCAGGTCGGACAGTTCGTCGGTGACGCCTGGCGCGAGTGGAATGGCCGGTTCCGGGACGATGTGCGTGATTTTTTGCGAGGCGAACGAGGGACGTTGGGCCGGGTTGCCGACCGCCTGGTGGGCAGTCCGGAGATCTATGGCCACAAGGCGCGCGAGGCCGAGCAGAGCGTGAACTTCGTCACGTGCCATGACGGATTTACGCTGAATGATCAAGTGTCCTATAACCAGAAGCATAACGAAGCGAACGGGGAGGACAACCGCGACGGGGCCAATGACAACCGCAGTTGGAACTGCGGTGCTGAGGGGCCCACGCCAGACGCGGCAATCGAAGCGCTGAGGAATCGACAAGTTAAGAACCACCTGACACTCACGATGCTGGCATTGGGCATGCCGATGATCCTGATGGGAGACGAAGTGCGGCGGACTCAGGGGGGTAACAATAACGCCTATTGTCAGGACAACGAGCTCAGTTGGTTTGACTGGTCACTGGTTAATCAACATGCGGATGTACTGCGTTTTGTCAGCCTGCTCTGCGCTCGGCGGAGACTGCGTGATGTCACGCACGAGCAGCAGCGCGTGAGTATCAACACGATGCTGCTGGAAGCGACCAAAACGTGGCACGGAGTTCGGTTGAACGAGCCCGACTGGAGTGAAACTTCGCACACGGTGGCGCTCTGTGGGGAGCTGCAAGGCGAGGGCCTGCGCTTTCATCTGATGTTGAATGCCTACTCCGAAGCATTGGATTTTGAGCTCCCCGAACTTGAAGGGGCGAGATGGAGATGCTGGATCGACACGGCTCTGAAATCACCGCACGACATCATGCCCTGGGAACAGGCATCAGATATCGCCAAAACCAGCTATCACGTGTCAGACCATTCCGTAGTGATGTTGTTCGCAGATGCCAGGAAATAGGAAACGCTAACACAACTACCCCACCCAGCTTGCCTCGGTGGCGTTTGGTTACTAAATAATTTGTGCCCTGGAATCATGGACACGATCAGACCGAGACAAACGTCCGCTAATCGCAAGGCCAATCAAGTTGATCACCAAACACTTTTCCGAAACGACAATTCCATGAGCAAGACTCAAAACAAGCCGTCAGAGAAGCTCAAGAAGTACGAATCTTCTGGATTCAGCGTCACAGATCCGGGCGATCACGAGGGCTACGACCGGCATCTGGTATTTGATCATGCCATCCCTGCGGATGCGGCCAGCCAGCGACAACGATTCGAGGCGGTGGCGAAATCGTTGCGCGATCTGCTTACCCAGCGCTGGCTGTTGACCCAGCAGACTCATGAGAAGGAAAACGTCAAGCGGGTGTACTATCTGTCGATGGAATTCCTGATTGGACGTGCGCTAAGTAATAATGTTATCAATCTGGGTGTGGAACAGTTTGTCCGTAACGACCTGCATTCGGATCCTCGACTGGACTGGCAGGAAGTAGTCGAAGCCGAACCTGATGCCGGACTAGGTAACGGTGGGCTGGGGCGACTCGCCGCCTGCTTTATCGATTCGCTGGCGACGCTACAGATTCCTGCCATGGGGTATGGGCTGCAGTACGAATATGGAATTTTTCGGCAGAACATCGAAAAAGGTTTTCAAGTCGAGCATCCCGATCACTGGCTCGCCGCCCCCGATCCCTGGGAAGTAACGCGGCCCGCGGAAACAGTGCAAGTGCCGCTCGGCTGTGCGTTCCGTGTCGAGAATGGACACCTACGGGCCGTCGGCGGGTGTCCGACTCATCTACTGGGTGTGCCCCATGACCGTCCGGTCGTGGGGTATGGCGGGCAAACGATCAATACGCTGCGACTGTGGACCGCAGCCACGCCAGACTTTTTTGATTTCGGCGAGTTCAGCTCCGGAGACTTTGTGGGGGCCATCGTCAACCGCGCCATGGCGGAGACGGTCACCCGCGTACTCTACCCTGACGATTCAACGCGGGCGGGACAAGCCCTGCGTTTCGTCCAGGAGTACTTCCTGGTGTGCTGCTCGCTCGGCGACATTGTGAACCGGTTTCGGCACACGAATGACGACTGGGCGGCGCTGCCGGACAAGGTGGCGATTCAGTTGAACGATACGCATCCGGCGATGGCTGTTGCCGAGTTGATGCGGATTCTGCTGGATCAGGGCCATCTGGGTTGGGACCAGGCCTGGGATTTGACCGTCCGCACGCTGGCCTATACGAATCACACGCTCCTTCCCGAGGCGCTCGAGAAGTGGCCCGTCCAATTCTTCGAACTCGTCTGTCCGCGGTTGCTGGAGATCATCTACGAAATCAATCGCCGATTTCTCGACCATGTACGGGAGAAATTTCCAGGGGACGACAACCGCTTGCGTCAGGTCAGCTTGATCGAGGAAACTCCGGCCCGACAGGTCCGCATGGCCAATCTGGCGATCGTGGGAACGCATAGCACGAACGGCGTGGCCCAGATCCATTCCGACTTGCTGCGGACCCGAGTCGTAGCCGATTTCGCAGCGATCTTTCCCGAGCGATTCAATAACAAAACAAACGGGGTCACGCCCCGGCGGTGGCTGCTGGCTTGCAATCGCGGGCTGTCCGGACTCATCACCGAGGCGATTGGCGACCAATGGGTCACCGACCTCACGGAACTTCAGCGTCTGAAGCCCCTGGTTGACGACGCGGGGTTCCGTTCGCGCTTTCAAGCGACCAAGCAGGCCGCCAAGAAGCAGTTCGCGAGCTGGTTGAAGGCGACCACGGGGCAGGAAGTCGATCCAACCTCGATCTTCGATAGTCAGGTCAAACGCATCCACGAATATAAGCGGCAATTGCTCAACGCGCTGCATGTGGTTGTGCTCTACAACCGACTTCGCACCAATCCCTCGCTGACGATGCCGCCACGGACGTTCTTCTTCGCGGGTAAGGCGGCCCCCGCCTATCACCTGGCTAAGCTGATCATCAAGTTCATCAACAATTTGGGACAAGTGATTGATGCCGATCCTGTCTCGCGCGGTAAGATCAAGGTTGTGTTTCTGCCCAATTACAACGTCTCACTGGCCGAGCGACTCATCCCGGCCAGCGATGTTTCCGAGCAAATCTCGACGGCCGGTTATGAAGCCAGCGGGACTGGCAACATGAAGTTCATGATGAATGGCGCACTGACCATCGGGACGCGCGACGGAGCGACCATCGAAATGGCCGAGGAGGCGGGCGAAGAGAACTTCTTCTTGTTCGGCCTGACGGCAGAGCAAGTCGCCAGCAGTCGCGGTTTTTACAGTCCGCGGTGGCACTACGAAAACGATCCAGAGACAAAGGCCGCGCTCGACTTGATTTTCAATGATCACTTCAGCCGCAATGAACCGGGTGTCTTCACGGCGCTTCGCGAGACTCTACTAGACCGCGGCGATCACTATATGCATCTCGCCGATCTGACTTCGTATGCTCAGGCCCAGCAGCGGCTCGGCGAGTTGTACACGACTCCCGATGCCTGGGTCCGCAAGGTGATCCTCAACGTCGCCAGTTCGGGGAAGTTTTCCAGCGACCGCACGATCTCTGAGTATGCGGCACAAATCTGGAATGCGACTCCATGCCCGGTTGAATGAAGCTTTCTGCATGATCGGAATGAGTCATGAGCCAGTCACTACCCATTGTTTATCTGGCCCGACATGGCGAGACCGCCTGGAGTCTCTCGGGCCAGTATACCGGGCTGACAGATCTACCGCTGACGGAGCAAGGCGAACGCACGGCACGACGGCTCGGCGAACGGCTGCATGAGCTGACCTTCAATAAGGTCTTCTCCAGCCCGTTGGTGCGTGCCAGTCGGACCTGTGAGTTGGCTGGGTATGGATCCGTCGCTGAAGTCGATCCCGACCTGGTCGAATGGGACTATGGGGATTTCGAAGGTCGTCGTAGCGCAGAGATTCACGCCGAGTTCCCCGATTGGCAGATGTTCCGGGACGGGTGCCCGGGTGGTGAGTCACCCCAGGATGTCGCCGTGCGAGCCGACCGTATCATCAGCCGCGTCCGAGCGATCGCCGGAGATGTCCTGTTGTTTTCCAGCGGGCACTTCATCCGGGTCCTGGCTGCTCGCTGGCTGGGTGTCGAACCAAGCATCAACAGCCGGTACTTCATGCTCAGTACGGCCAGCCTGAGTGCCCTGGGATATGAAAACAGCCTGTCGCGGCCCGTGATCCGATTGTGGAACGAAACGCGCCACGTGGATGCGTGTCAGGATACTCAATGATTCCTCCTGCCAGCGAACCGTCTGAAAGATCCACTTCCGCCACCACCAAACGGAATTGGAGATTGCCATTCGCCAAATGGATTCCTGGCTACCAGCGCGCATGGCTGGCGAGTGATGTCGTGGCTGGTGTCACTCTGGCCGCGTTCGCGATACCCGTGTCGCTGGCTTATGCCACCCTGGCCGGCCTGCCGCCGCATTGTGGTATCTATTGTTACCTGTTCGGTGGTTTGGCCTATGCGATTTTGGGGACTTCGCGGCAACTGGCAATCGGACCAACATCCGCGCTGGCCATGCTGGTCGGAACGACCGTAGCCGGGATGGCGAATGGCGATCCGGCACGCTGGGCGGCGATTGCCTCCCTGACGGCACTCGTCGTGGCCGTCGTGAGCGCGGTGGCATGGCTGCTGCGGTTAAGTGCCCTGATGAGCTTCGTCAGCGAAACCATACTGCTGGGCTTTAAAGCGGGCGCGGCACTGACCATCGCCCTGACTCAACTTCCGAAGCTGTTCGGTGTCGCCGGTGGAGGCGACCACTTCTTCGAGCGGCTGTGGATCCTGGGGGGACAGCTTCCGCAGACAAACCTGGCTGTTCTGACCTTTGGCCTGATCGCGCTCGGACTCTTGCTGGCTGGCGACAAATTCCTGCCGGGCCGACCCGTCGCTCTCGCGGTCGTGGTTCTGTCGATTGTCGTCATGTCGGTGACTTCACTCGAAGGTGCGGGGCTGAAAATCGTCGGCGACTTGCCACAAGGATTGCCGGGGATCAGCTGGCCGTCGCTGCACGTGCGCGATGTGGATGGGGTCATTCCGCTGGCGTTCGCCTGCTTCCTGCTCTCGTATATCGAGAGCGTTTCGGCGGCCCGTACGCTCGCCGCGAAGAATGGTTACGAGGTCGATTCCAGACAAGAGTTGCTGGGACTTAGTGCGGCCAATTTGGCGGTGGCGTTCGGTCAGGGGTTTCCCGTCGCCGGTGGGTTGTCGCAGTCGGCCGTGAACGATAAAGCCGGAGCGAAGTCGCCACTCGCCCTGGTGATGGCATCGGTGACTCTGGCGGTGTGCCTGCAGTTCTTGACGGGATTATTACGAAATCTCCCGACTGTGGTGCTGGCTTCAGTCGTGCTGGTTGCGGTCCGGGGCCTGATCGACATTCAAGCCCTGCGGCGACTGCGGCATGTCAGCCGATTGGAATTTCGCATTTCGATGGTGGCCCTGGTGGGCGTATTGCTGCTTGGGATTCTCAAGGGAGTACTGCTGGCAGCCATCGTTTCGCTGCTGTTGCTGATCAGCGCGACTGCGCGGCCGCACGTTGCATTCCTGGGCCGTATCCCGGGTTCACGCAGATTCTCCGATATCGCCCGCCACCCTGAAAATGAAGTGCCTCCAGGGGTCTTGATATTTCGGGTCGAAGCATCCCTATTGTACTTCAACATTGACCACG
The DNA here is from genome assembly GCA_021732415.1 of Planctomycetaceae bacterium. Classification (GTDB taxonomy): domain Bacteria; phylum Planctomycetota; class Planctomycetia; order Planctomycetales; family Planctomycetaceae; genus JAKFVC01. The sequence goes on along the minus strand of JAKFVC010000291.1, from coordinate 2,076 downwards.
TACGCAGCCTGGTGTGGGAAAACATTCTGGCCGCCGCACCGTTGCGGTGTGTCGTGTGCGATCTGTCTAATTCGCCCATCGTGGATGTTGCCGCTGCCCGCATGCTGTCAGCGCTATCGAATGAACTCGCCCAGTTGGGGACGCATTTGCGACTGGTGGAAGCGCACTCGCAGGTACGAGATATCCTGCGGGCCGAAGGATTGGACGAAAGTGTCGGCTTTTTCGGGAGAAACCTGTCCGTCGAGCAAGCCGTCGCCGAATATGAATAACCAGGCCTGATGCGATCGTGATCTTGAATGCTGGCTGGATAATCCCGCCAGCGACATAAGTTGGAAGTCGCCAATAGAAGAGTCGAAACGATGAAGAAAGCCAAGTCGGTAAAGGACCCCACAGGCAGCATCAGTCTGGCCGATGAGGACCAGGTCAAGGATGTCCTGGGAAAGGCCGTGCTGGGACTGTGGGACGTGGTCAACAACCTCACGCAGTTGAAGCCGTCGCGGCGCGAGCGATACCGCGTGACAATCTTCGGGTCGGCGCGCGTCGCGCCGGGGAGCTTTGGGTACGAAGAAACGAAACGCTGCGCTGCCGAACTGGCGAAGTTGGGTTGCGACATCATCACGGGGGGCGGTCCCGGTTTGATGCAGGCCGCCAACGAGGGTGCAGCGAGCTCCCCGGAGCGATCGCAGTCGATTGGGATCCGGGTTGACCTGCCGTTCGAACAGAGTGTCAATTCGTTCGTCAGCCAGGCGTTTGAGCATCGGACTTTCTTCACGCGGCTGCACCAGTTTGTGCTGACCTCCGATGCGTTCATCGTGGCTCCCGGGGGGATCGGAACGGTCCTGGAAACCTTGATGATCTGGCAGCTCCTGCAGGTTCATCACCTCAGCCAGACGCCATTGATCCTGGTGGGCGAGATGTGGCCCGGCCTGGTGGAATGGGCGAAGACATCCATGCTGAGCGCAGACGTCCCCCTGGCCAGCGCGAAGGATCTCGCCATCCCTCAATGCGTGGCGAACGGTGATGGAGCGATCGCGATCATCAAGAAGGACCATGCCCGCTGGCGACGCCAAAATGGTACTCCAACCAGCAGTCAGGTACGTGCCCGTCGACAGCCCAAAGGGAAGTCATGAAGACACTTGCCGACGTGATCGTGCTCGTCTTCGTGGTGTCCAGCGTCTCGAGCGTAGGGTTGAGCTTAGGCTGGCGGCAGATTGTTGCACCGCTGCGGCAGGTGCGATTGATCGTCGTCGCGCTGCTGGTCAACTTTGTCGTTGTACCAGGCGTGACAATGCTCATCGCCAAAGGATTTATCCTGAGCGAACCGCAAGCTGTGGGGCTGATTCTGCTCGGCTCGGCCGCGGGTGCTCCCTTCCTGCCGAAGCTTATTGAGGCGGCGAAAGGCGATGTCGCGTTGTCCGTCGGGCTGATGATGGTGTTGATGGTCGCATCGCTGATATGCCTGCCCTTGTCGCTGCCGTTCATGCTCCCCGGTGTCTCGGTCAATTCGTGGAAGATTGCCCGCTCGCTGTTGATCACCATGATCCTGCCCCTCGGACTGGGGCTGCTCCTGAAGCGAAGTTCTCCGACGTGGGCCGACCGTCTCCGCGGTCCCCTCAATGCGATCAGCCAACTGACATTGGTTCTCGCGCTGATCTTGATCTGCGCCCAGCAATTCAGCGGCCTGCAGCAACTGGTTGCCTCGTCGGCGATCCCCGCCTGCGTGGCATTGCTGGTCGTGTCGTTCGGCGCGGGCTATGTGCTGGGTGGGGGGACGGAAAGATCCCGCCAGGTGATGGGTCTTGGAACAGCCGCACGCAATATTCCGGCAGCTCTGCTGATCGGGGGCCAGAACTTCGAACATCCGCAGGTGGTGCTAATGATCGTCTTGTCGGCGTTGATTTCGGTCGCGCTGTTCGTGCCGGTGGCGTTGTTCTTCGCGCGTCGTGCTAGGGCAAGCACTGCCCACCCAGCACAATCCTGGTGAGCCCCGTCCCGTTAGGGCATTGGTATCTACGCAAGCTTCGACGCTCAGGAAATCGCTGTAATTATGATCAAACTTCGCTCCCCTCGCCCTGG
>JAKFVC010000253.1 GCA_021732415.1 Planctomycetaceae bacterium | reverse complement strand
GGACGACGTCCGGGCCTGGCGGAGCTGGCGGCGGGGGTGGGTGCTGTTGCTCCGAGGGTTATACGATCCACGTCGCCGGAGTGGCTGACGACGCCGTGGTGCCGGACTTTTATTACTTTCCCGATCCGAACTTCTGTGGCTGCAGCAAGCCGGACGACGCCGGCAGCGACGTGAAGCTCTATCTAACCGACGATGGGTATAAGTCTGCGCACACGTCTGGAGACGATGAGGACAACCCGAACGCACCGTTGTGTACGTACCCCAATTGCTCGGCAGGGGCAAGCTGGACGTGGAACGGCAGCGGCTGGGACTTGGTGGAAGGTTCGCGGACGGGGGCGGGTTGCGGAGAAGCTCCGGAACCGGATTACGACGGAATGGACATCGGCGACACAGCCGATACGACCTTATCACCGACGCCCGCTGAAGGCGTGTGGGAGCTGGCAGTAGACGGTTCCACGCTGACGTATTCCATCGGCGGGGCCGTGATTGTCTCCTATGCGATTGATCCATCGTCGCCGCGTGGCTTCTGCGCGACTTCGACGAACACCTACCGGATTGCAAGCTGCGATCGAGTGGCATGCTCAGGCTTGCCGCCCGCGTTTATTTGCCTGACGCCGGGAGTGAATGAGCAGACCATTCAATGCACGGGGTGGAGTGAGGAAGTTCAACTGCCCGGAGTGCTGATTGCGAACTTCGCGGGCCACGACTGCAGTTGTGCGTTTCCGCCGTCTGATATCGCGTTGGGCCTGGTGGGTGAAGACCAGCTACGCAGTGGAGAATTCGCAGCCTGGCAGAGCGGAGAATTCACCTGGCATGACACAGGCGAAGATGACCCCGAGGACGATTGCTTTCAGGCTTACAGCCACGGTCTCGCCAACGTAGTTTGGCCTGTCAGTGTCCGATTCGCCCTGACTGGCGTCGGTGGGTGCGGCGGATCGACGATCACAATCCAAGTGCATGTTGGCCCCGGGTTCTGCGACCCGAACGGTATTGTGGAAATCGGTGGTCCGGGGCCAGCGATTGTAAACCCCGGGGATGTTGCCACGTTGGCGGCTAGCTTCGATTTCGCCAGTATCACAACCGCTTCATGCGGTCCCGAGGGTCCACCAGAAACGTACCCGTTCTGTAATTGGCTCAAGGCGCCATCAATGACGTGGGAGGGTGGCTTCCACACGTTCCCAGCGTATCCTGATCACTACGTGACAGTTAACATTGCGGCGCCCCCGCCGGAGTAAACGATGCCACAGTGCCAACACGAAATCATCGGACCGTCGAGGCGGGAAGGTGTCTGGCAACGGGTCTGCCCGGTGTGTCTCCACGAGGCCCACAGCAGCGGACCGATCAAGCGGGAGTGCCCAGGTGCGCCGCCAGCGAAAGCCGAACGACCGCGGGAAGATCGCAGCCAGTGTGCCCACCGTGGCGAGTTGTTGCGACTGCAGGAGTGCAAGCCGTGCCAGGCGCAGGGGAAGCCGGCTATCGAGGTCTATGCGTGTGATCAATATCAGGAATGCACGCTGCAGGTGACGTCAATCTGGCCACGGATCAAGGGCTGTTCGACCTGCGGCAAGTGGCAGGCGCCCGCGCTGATCTCTATTACGACGGAATAAATCCGCGTCCGGCGAGCGATTCTTTCCCGCTGTTTCCACGCGTGTTCTCTGCATTCTGAACTTCTTTTCTCGAAAATCCCAAATACGCCGTATTGGGGATTGACGATAGAAACAGGGGCGGTATAATTGGGACATCACAGCAACGATGACTCAGTCAGCAACGCAGTGATCAGGTCGACGGGGACCAGTAAACCAGCCGGTAGGGTGAGTAGGCTGACCGAAAAGAAAGCCACCGACAGCCCGGAGCAGACGGGATGGGGCGAGCAGGCCAACCGAGAAGAGAGCCGCTGACAACTGGAAAGACAGTCACAAAGCAAGGCTAAGGGAGGTGCCAAGTGCTAGCGGGTAAGCCGCTACTATTTCAAACCTGACGCGGCAACGCAAACTATAAACGGTCCGGTGTATGATGGCAGAAGCTACGACATTGTTTCAGGCGGCTGTGTTGCATTTGGCTCAATGTGCCAAACACGAGGAGCAACCAGCCTGGTTGAAGGCATCGTTACGGAAGCTGCAGGCCGCGGTGACGGCTCATAGTGCGTCTCAGGCTGCCAGGGTGGCACGGGAGAAGGTCGGACGGCCGAGGGGTGGCAAGGATGCCGAGATTCGCGAGCTGCTGCTACAGGGCGCCTCAGGGGCTGAGATTCAGGCCAGGCTGCACGTGGGGGGGAAGGCGATTCAGCGGGTGAGGGTGCAGCTTAGGAATGAGCCCATCGTCATCTGTGGGATATCCATTCCCATCGACCAGATCGAGAGCTGCGAGATCGACGATGAATTCCGATCGGTGACCTTGCTGGATGGGACGACGTACACAGAACCGCGTGAGGGTTGACTGTTGGGTGTACAGGCGGTGAAATGGTATGGTCTATTCCACTGTTACGCCTCACCGGTAAGTCCCCATGATCAGCCGCCTCTACTGCCCGCAGTGCAGAAGCCAGACAGTCCACGAAGCCAAAGACGTAAGTCACGTGCTGCACTTGATATTGAGCGTGCTGACTGGTGGCCTATGGCTACCGATCTGGCTGTGGTATGGGCTGGGTGGCAGCCGGGTCTATCACTGCAGGCAATGCGGATCAGAGTATCGATCCACGCTATCACGCTGGACCGCCAGGCTGATCGGCGTCGCGATGATCGCGGTTCTGCTGTGCGTCCTGGCTCTGCTGATCTTCTTCATATCAGTCATCGCCAGCCTCAACTAGGCCCCCCGGGGGTGTTTGGGTCCTTCCCGGGGCCTCGTGCTTGATACCGCTTGGTGTGCAGGGGCATTCATCAACACTCTTGCTTGCCGTGCGCCGACTCTCGCGGCACGGGTTTCCCAATTACCGGGTAATACGGGCGACCATCGCCGCCCGCGCGGCCTCTGCAAATGCTCTCGCCTGCTGAATCTCTCTGCTGCTGCGATGCGCCTCTTCTCGCGCGGCGTCCGCAAGCTGCATCATCCGATAGCTGGGACAGACTGTCGCGCACAGACGGTCGATTCCAATCGGTACGCCGACCGGCAGAACGATCACAAGGACTGCCGACCAGACGAGAAAGTCGGCCAGGCGATAGAGCGACGAAAACATGGTTCCCTCCGGGGATTCCATGCGTCGCCGCCCTGTCGTGTCGCGAAATCTGAAAAATACTTTCGCGTGGTCGCTACGTCCCGCACAGCCAGCAAAACCCGCGCCAAAGTGGCGCTAGGTTGAGGGCCTAGTTCTCGTTAAGGGAGTGCAGGTTCGACCCCTGTCTCGGGCATTTCATTACGCTGAAACGACTTACGTGACCTGTCGATGGTTGACAGAACGGCCGAAAAGTCCTGGTAGGATCTGGTAGTTTTACCACTTCCTCGAAGGAGCCGTTTGACCATGACAGGTTCGTTTCGTTCTTTGTCCAAGCGAATTCCCAGCACTCGCGCGTACCGGCCAACAAGACGCGCCACTGGGGTCAAAGTTGTCTCAGGAAGGCCACCAGCGCCTGCTTCTCCGGTGAGCTGAGTTTGACTTCCAAAATCAGGTTGAAAAATTCCACCGTATCTTCCAGCGTCAGCAAACGCCCATCGTGCAAGTAAGGAGGCGACTCCTTGATGCCACGCAGCGTAAACGTTTTGATCGGCCCTTGCTGAGTGGCCACCAGGCCGTTGATCGTTTGAGTCTTGTAAAATCGATCAACCATCAGGTCGTGCATCGAGTTGTCGGTGTAATACGGTCCTGGATGGCATTCCGCACAACGAGCTTTGCCGAAAAACAGCGCCTGCCCCTGCATCTCCGGAGACTCTGGTGCAAACTTTTTCGGGTCGAGCTTGCCATCCCAACTGAGGCCCGGCGCGGGCGGAAAATTGAGTAGTTCCTGAAATTCGGACATGAAATGGACCTGGCTGCCGCGCTCCAAGGGATTAACTCCCTTGGCTGCCGCCGACACTGGATCGCCGTCAAAGTAGGCCGCCCGCTGTTCGAACTCAGTGAAGTCCTCGATCGTCTTTAATGCGCGTTGTGATCCGAACAAACGCTGGATGTTGACTCCGCGAAGACTCGGCGTATCAATGCGACGACGGTGGCTTTGCGGACGGATGTCACCCGCCAGATGTGTCGCTGCGGAAGTGTGGCCATTCACGTGACAATCGAAACACGCCACCCCTTGCATGGCCACTGGCAACTCGGTCTTACGGTCTGCGGTCGCGTTGAATTGCTGCTGCGGAAACTGCGTGACTAACAGGCGAAGTCCCTCGAGATCTTTCGAATTCAGGATGCCGCGAAAGATCTCCTGAAAATTGTCCACCGTCACTGCCTTGCCCTGCGACACGTCACCGAGGTCGGGCCGGGTCGTCAGGTAAATCGCTGGTGGAAACTCGGGCAAGAACGCTTCGGGCAAGTCAAAGTCGAGATCGAATCGTGCCAGGCGGGGTAATTGCTTGATTTCCATCTGCGGGAACAGCATGCCACCCGCCGCGTGCTTGGGGTGGGGCAGGGGGAGAAAGCCCTTCGGAAAGAGATTCTTGTCACGGATGTGCTCAGAAGACATCTCACTCAGCGACTTCCAAGTCAGGCCCTCGGGCAACTTCACGGCAGGACCGACTTGCACCGGCTTGCCACGTGACATCTTCAATTCTGGATCGGGCCGCAGCGTTAAGTCGTACCGTTCTTCCAACAATTTTTGTTGTCGAGCCATCACTGCAGGCTTCTCGGCTTTGTCCCGAGTAAGCATGGTCTTAAAGGTTTCTTTCCCCAATAGAACCGGCGCGAGCTGATCATAGCTTGACGGACCGGCGTCTTGAGCTTCACCCTCTTGCGCAATTGAGTAACGGGCCGTCAAGCAGGGAACCACCACTGACATCAGGACGACGGCCACGATCAATAACGGACGCCTGGACCCGCTTCGCATTCCTCGGCAAGTGTGCATGGAAATTCTCCGATGTGCATTGGGCGACGATCCTGGCTGCAGCCACGACTCAGATCTTTCAACTCCGCCGTTGGCACCAGTTCTCAAGTCTCAGTGCAACGAATGTGCCGAACAAGCGACAATAGACTTGATTGCGGTTTTTAACAGAGAGAACGAGCTCGGCAGGCCAATATCAGCAGCCGTATTTCGAATTCAGAACCGTAAATCCCTGCCGGGACTGCGCCGCTCGCACACTATGGAAAGCGTTAAGGGCGATCAGTGGCCGGCAAAATGTCAGGCAGTTGAACTGAAATCGACCACCCGACGCGACTTCCAATCAATCTGTTGGGCTTCTCGGCACGACCTACATTCGCCAAACCAAATATCCAACGATGACACCGATCATGACTAGCGAGGCGAACGAAACGATATTCTGCACCAGAAAGCCGTCAGCAGCGGTCGTCTTAGAATTCTCAGGTGGAGGATCATAGGGCCGCAGCGAAATCTGGCTCGACGTAAACACTCGACTCAGGCTGGTGGACATGTTGGATCTCCTGAAAGTTCGCATCAGAAAGTTGCATCACCTGATAAGTGATACTCGGCCAACCGCGCGACCTTTCAGGAAAATACGAGAGGCTATTGGAAGCCGCACCAACTTGTGGAGGATGGTGTCTGGTCACTTGGCAGAAACGCGCGCGATGCGAAAGCCGAGCCCGTTGTCCAGGTCAGCAGGCAGCATCCATCGGCGGTGTATAGACTGGCAAGGCTCGCGAAATCAGCGAGTAAGGCTTCCTGCGGCCCGCACGTTAGGTGACGTCATCGAGACATCGTTCCGCGGAAAAGCCTCCGCAGCCGGTCGTCTTATCTAATTTTCCGATGCCTTCACCCCGGCCGGATCGTCTGACTTGATTTTGCAGTGCGGTAAGGCCTTCTGCAGGTCAGCAATGTCAGTCGGGGTCACTTTTATTTGCGTGATAAAGAGATTTCCGAGATTCTTGCATTTCATGAGCGGCTTGAGATCAGTGACTGGCAGGCCACCACAATCTAAATGTTCGAGCGGCAGTCCGGCGAGCGGTGCGAGATCAGAAACTTGTGAATAGAATATCACCAACCCTTTCAGCGGCATTTGTCGTAGAGGTGACAGGCCTGAGACTCGGGTAAAGTAACACACCAGATTCACAAGTTTCATGCCTTCCAAGGGCGAGAGATCCGACAACTGCCCGCGATTAATATCGCTTCCAATACAAGTCAAAACCTCTAATCCCACGAATGCTCGCACCGGTGAGATGTCAGTAACATTGTCGGTCAAAAATCCAAATCCATACACGACGCCATTTTCAATTTTCGGCGGGGCTTTGCCGCTGCCATCGGAGACCTTTCCGTCAAATCCGGGATTCAGTTCAACCAGCTTTTGGGTGACGGCTTCCAACTGCTTGTCAGCCGGCATGGCAGCGACATCTTTGGCCCATTGATCAAAACCGGGCATCTGGAATGCAAGTCGCTTCGGCGAGTCAACCACCGCAGATGAGGTGGGTTTTGTCTCCGCCACGACCGGCTTGTCAGGCAGTTGTGACTGCTGAGATTTATTTGGCTCGAGGCCGCGAAGCATGATACCGGCGACAATCGCAATTCCTAATAAACTTGCACCGATGATCGCGAGGTTCAAATGGCGTTTGCTGCCAGTCGAGGGTGCGACCGTATTTTGAGCAGTCGCCTGAATCGTCTGCTCTACAGACAGTTTTCCAAGAAAGTCGAACTCCCCTCCTTCAAAAGTTGTCGTCACGGGTTCAACAGAAGTGGCGGCGTTCGTTGAACCCGTCGCACATCGCTCCAGTTCGGCAATGACCTCCGCCATGGATTGCAAACGATCTTCGACCCTCTTTGCGATCATCTTCTTAAAGACGACATCCAGCCGCTCCGTGACATCGGGTCGTACAGCGCGCAACATGGGTAGCGGCTGCTCACGGTGAGCGAGCAGCTTCTTCATGAGCGTGTCGCCGTCGTAAGTCGATTTTCCCGATAATAGGTAGTACAGAGAACAACCCAACGCATAGATATCGGAACGGGCATCCGCAGCTTTCGTGTCCACAGCCTGTTCGGGAGACATATAGTCGACCGTCCCCATGATCATCCCGGTCGAAGTCAAATCCGCCTGAGGTGCATCGCTACCATCCAGGCTGATTCGTGCTAATCCCATATCGAGGATTTTGACGACGCCGTTATTGTCCAGCAGGAGATTGGCGGGCTTGATGTCGCGATGCACGATTCCTTTTTTGTGGGCCGCATCCAACCCTCGTGCCGCCTGCAAAATGAAGTTGAGCGACTGCTCGACGGACAACGGTCCATTCTTCTTGACCACGGCCGAAAGATCACTGCCTTCGACCAATTCCATGACCAGAAAGTGGATCCCGTTGAAGCAATCCGCATCGTGAGCAGCCACGATATTAGCGTGGCTGATCTTCGCCGCCGCTTCGACCTCACGCTCAAAGCGGGCAATGGAGGCCTTGTCCCGGGTCATCGCGGCCGGCAGAAGCTTAATGGCCACGAGTCGTTTCATCCGGCGATGTTCGGCCTTGAAGACTTGCCCCATGCCACCAGCCCCGATCTTCTCCATCAGGACATAGTTGCCCAGGACCAGCGACTTGGCTTTGCCTTTGTAGATTTCTTCCGCCTGAAACCTGGTCAGCTTCTTTTTACGGACGAGTTCCTTAGCCAGGTCCTCGGCATCTTTTGGAGAGGCCTTGGGCGGTACGAAGTCCTTGATGGTGTCACCAACAAGAATCCCGCTTTCTTCAAGGTGTTGAATGAATTTCTCGAGAGGGACGGGCATAGTCGGTGCTGCGTGGGGAAGCAAACGGGCAAAATCAGAATGGAGCCCAAGCATTCTGCCGGATTAACTGCGCATATTCCAGACTAGTTGCACCTTGATGGTGGCCAGACAAGACTAATCAGCTGAATCGCTGATTGGCCACTCGGCGGAATCGGTTCTGGCGGACTTCAAAAAGTCTTCAACAGCCAGTACGACTTGCGGCTGGGACTTGGCTATGTTCTTGGATTCGGTTGGATCCTGCGCGAGATCATAGAGCTCAACCGGCCCGCGCAGGCCAGTTCGGATGGCCTTCCAGGTCTTCCAGCGGACCGCTTGTTGGAATTTGTTGGAAGTTTGCTCCCAATAGAGGAAGCGGTCGGAAATTGGTAGTTCTTTGCCTTGCAACGTGGGCAGGACGCTGACGCCGTCGAGCTTCGCGGGTATGGGACTGCCGCTGAGCTCCACGAGGGTTGGGAAGATATCGGCCAGGTACCACGGTGTGGACGAGACTCGGCCGGAGGGGATGTGGCCCGGCCAGCGGGCGAGCGTGGGGATTCTCAGGCCCCCTTCGTAGAGTTGGCCTTTGTGGCCTCGTAGCTGGCCATTGCTTTGAAAGACATCCTGGAAGGGGGCCGGGCCGCCATTGTCGCTGCAGAATAGGATGAGCGTGTTGTCTGCTAGTCCCAGCTTGTCGACTAATGTCGCAATTCGACCGACGTCGGCATCCATGCGGGTGATCATCGCAGCGTACTCGCGGGCCTTGCCGGGCCAGGTTTGTGCGGCATAGGGGCCGAGGTCCGGGACTTGGTGATCGACATGGGGAATCGTGTAGGCGACATAGAGGAAGAATGGATCGGACTTGTGTTGCTGAATGAAGTTCAGAGCAAATTCGGTGAAGAGATCGTGTGAGTACTGTTGCTGCTTGCCGTCTGCATTGCCGGGGAGTTTTAGTTGCTCTTGATTCTTCCATAACGCGTCGGGGAAGTAGTTAGCCGCCTTGTCCTGATTGAGATAGCCCAGCCAGTTGTCGAAGCCCTGACGATTCGGAATGCCGGTTGAGCCGGGTTCGCCCAGGCCCCATTTTCCCGCAATCCCTGTCGCGTAGCCGGACTGCTTCAAGACCTCGGCGATCGTGAGGTCCTCGTCACGCAGTGGGACCCGGCCCTGTTCGCCGGTCTCGCCGATGATCCCTCCGGTTCGTGAATGGTTACCTCGGACCCGAGTGTGACCCGTGTGGAGGCCAGTCATCAAGACGCTTCGGGATGGGGCGCAGACCGAGGCCCCGGCGTAGACCTGGGTGAAGCGTGTCCCTTCGCTGGCCAGCCGGTCAATCTGTGGTGTTCGAATCAGCTTTTGCCCGTAACATCCCAGATCATGCACGGCGAGGTCATCCGCCATGATCAAGACGAAATTCGGACGCTCGGCAGCGCGGGTTGACGTGACCAGCACGAGGATCCAGCCTGCCATTAACAGAGATCGAAACATCTGGATTCTCCCAGCCCAACAGGAAGCGCACGCGAACACACGGCCGTTCCATCAGTGGAGATGATATCCGAATTTCGATCGTCCAGCATTGGGTTGGCAACGCACGCGGCTTTGGAGCAGGTCGCTCGTTACTCTCACACGCACATACTCTCAAATGCCCTGCCGATTGCATGAACATTGGTGAAACCGTATCGGAGTGCTCGCACTAAACGACAGCGTCCCGTGGCAATCGCTGCGAGCGTCTGCCACGGGACTACTGTGAGACTGTTCGTTCGCGACCGGCGATTAGATTTCGCCGACCGTTTCGCCACCGGCTCGCGTAACAAGAGCCGCCCACGTCTTGGCATCGACATTTTCCGAGATGAAGCGAACCGCGCCATCGCCGAAGACTGCGTGCATGCCGCCTGTGTGGAAGCTGTAGCCTTCACTGTCGTTGCAGCCGTTGATTGGTTTTAGCGGGGTGCCGCCGCGCTGCGTACCGGCTGCGTTACAACCCTTGACTCCCGAAATCCGTCCCGGGTCGGCCCAACCGGTGCCTCCCTTGTACGCATAAGTTCCACCCACAATCGCATACTCCTTGTCAGCACCGGTTGGTCCGGCTGGCGCCGAATCGTAGGTGGGAGGGAGATACTGTTGCTTGTTAGCGCCATACCAATAGGGATTACCCGACGATTCAATCACCGCAGCCGTATTCGACGCGCCATCCGTAATGCTGGCGAAACGAATCTTGGCATTGGTCGGATCGTCTTTGAGCTTGCCAAACAGACCCTGGCGCGGAGCAGTCTGGGTCTTATCTGCATAAATGCTGTAGTTCGAGGCACTGGCAGTGGCCGAGTATCCCAATGCGAGATAATACTTGTCGCTCAAGGAACCGATCGCGGTGTAGTTTCCGGCGGCCGGCTGCGGTGTGTTCGCTGAATTGAGGTCCACGCCACTATCCACAGGACTGGACGGACAGTTATAGAAGGGGAGCTTCGTCCCCACCATCACTGCATTCTGCGAAGCACTCCACAGGACGTTATAGTTGTATTGGTTGTAGATGTTCCCCGCATCGATGTAGGGGAGAACCAGGGTCGTCCAACTGTGCCAGTCAGTCGAGGCATCCGAGATTCGCCCCGGAGGAAAGACGCTATGAGTGCTCTCATAGTTGGCGATGGCCAGGCCCAATTGCTTCATATTGTTCTTGCATTGCGTCCGTCGTGCGGCTTCGCGGGCTTGCTGAACAGCAGGCAGCAACAAGGAAATCAGAACTGCGATGATGGCAATCACTACCAGCAATTCAATCAGCGTAAATCCGCGTCGGCGCTTCGTCTCGCCTTGATACATGGGACGATCCTTAAGCTTGAGGAAATGAGAAGACGATCTGCGATAGACACTAAACACCGATTGCGTATTGGCAGACGACCAATACCGTCAGCGTTTCAATTCAATTGGAGGCAATTCGTTCTTGCCACCCGAGATCGAGGCAGTGAGTCCCGACTTGGCTGGATCTTGATACGCCACTGGTAGCAATTCCGGATAGGACTCCTGCACCGGCTTCGCTGTGCGATCTTCACAACTAACCGTGATCCGATATTCCCCTTCTGGCAGCCCATCGCCAGCACCATAGGTCGAAACGGTAAACAGTCCTTCAGAATTGGAATACCCGCCGGGCACTGGTGCCGGCTTACCGTCGGGATCTTCCAACGGAAATTCCGCGTGAAAGATGACGGTTGCATTAGGGAGCGGCTTGCCGTTGAACGAGATCGCCCCCTTGGCCGGATACACGGGCAACCGTTGCTCGCCGCCGCACGAAGCCAACGACAGACACATGGCGATGATCAGTCCGGTGACCCCTGGGTGCCTAAGACTGTTTTGACTCATGGAGACTCACTCGTAAACGGTAGGTACGCAACGCCAGCAGGGCGCGCCGTGTGAGGCCGTCTAATCAAAAAACAGTAATAACTGACACACTTGGAGTGTGCTAACGTTAACCATCGCTAATGAAGAAATGGCGCAGTCGATATGAAAATGTCGCTAACAGTCCCGATAAAGCCGGTTTGAAAAGAACTGTCGAAAGGCTGCGATGTAGTCTACCGAGTGGGATATCCCTCCGATGGATCGCAGACCCGTGGCAGACGCTGCCAGCGTCTGCGTCTCGACACATCTTCCAGCATCGACCAACGGCGTGAGGACGCCTAGTGACGCTCGCAAAGCCTCGGACCATGCGCGGTGGTGTCTGCACGACGCTCAATCTTCCGACTCACGCAGAGCCGGGATATGATCACTACGGCAACGGTTCGGGCACTCCAATCCGGCATGATCCTTCGCAGGGGTGAACTGGGAGTTCTCATAGGTGCCGCGCTCGTCAGGAGTCTGCGTTGAATCGTGGACGCCTCGCAGCGTGATTGCCTGCGGTGACCTCATCATTTACCGCTGGGGGAACCACAGAGGGGCGCGCGAATAAGAACGAAGAATTCTCAATGACGTGTCTAATTGTGATCAGTCCATTCAGAAGAATGTTAACCCGACTCTGGCCGTCGTGGAGCACATTGCTCCTGGTGTTCTGTCAGATGGGATCGATGGCCCACGGGGACCAGCCCACCACCTGGAATCAGGGAAGTGGTTCCTGGGCTGATTCTCATCAGTGGAGCGATGGGCCGCCGACTGACCTGCGGACGGTGTTTGTGAGGGGCACCAGCGACGTCACTGTTCCTGCCGGCCGGTTCGCTGCGGGGGTGATTCGCCTGGGGACCAATTCGGGCGACAAGACTCGCCTGCACATCCTGGGTGAATTGATCGTGCGGCGCGACTTCGTCCAAGTCGGTGAATACCGGGGAGGGACCGCCGAGATTCTGCTGGACGAGGGAGCGCTGCATGTGGTCTCAGCGATTTATGTCGGTGGGGCCAGTTCGCTACCCGAGCGGGAATGTGTGGGGACACTGACCGTGCGCGGTGGAAGTTTTCTCGCGCGATCGGTGACACTCGGTTGGGGGGCGGGGTCCAAGTCGACCTTTCATGTTGTGGGCTCGAAGCCGGCGGCCGTCCATCTGCTCGATATGCTATCGATGGGGACTGAGCACAAACTTTCCCCCTGCGATGCCATCCTCGCTTTTACGCTGGATCAACAGGGCGTCACCCCCATTACGATTGAGTCGCGTACGCAGGGGATTTCGATGACTCCTGGGTCGGCGGGCAACCATTGCCAGTTGAAGATTGCCTTGTCCGCCATCCCGCCGCGCGACGATGTGCCCCTTGTTTCGCTACGCAAGGCGACTCGAGGAATCTTTCAAGATCTCCCCGAAGGCGCGGACGTTTCCGCGCGCTTTGGCGATCGTGAGTTTCGTTGGACGTTGACCTACAAGGGAGGTCCGTCGGGCTGTGATGTAGTCCTCACCAAGGTCCGCGGGCATGCTGCCGATGACCCGAAAACGTTGTGCCGGGCGGTGCCCAAAAAGCCCCAGCCGTTATGGGAGGGATTGAATAGCCGTCCGCCCCTGCCAGAACATTGGGAGCCGGCATTCGCGGGGGCAGAAGGATTCGGTGCGATGGCCAAAGGGGGCCGAGGCGGGCGCGAAATCGCAGTCACCACACTGGCCGATTCCGGTCCTGGTAGCCTGCGAGCTGCCATTGAAGCCAAGGGGCCGCGCAGCGTTCGGTTCGAGATTGGTGGTACGATTGAACTGAAGAGGCAACTTGATGTGCGTGAGCCATTCTTAACTGTGGACGGATCCACGGCCCCCGCGCCAGGAATCACACTGAGTAAACGAGGGATGGCCGTTCTGACCCACGATGTGATCCTGCGTCATTTCCGGATCCGACCGGGGGTGCCCTCGAGCGAGCTGGATACCGACGCCTTGGAATTCGACGGGGCCGAACGTTGCATTGCCGATCACCTGTCGCTGGCCTGGGCCACCGACGAGACCCTGTCCGTAGTTGGCTTGAGCGATTGCATCACCATTCAGTGGTGCATCCTGGCGGAACCACTGAATGACCACAAGCACGGCTACGGGTCCATTCTGGGAGGCGAACGGACCACCTGGCACCATAACCTGTATGCTCACGCCGTCAGCCGGGTTCCCAGATTCGCCGGGATCGCACAAACGGATTTCCGTAATAACGTTCTCTATGATTGGGGACATACTGCCGGTTACGGCCAGTTCGACAAGGTGAACTACGTCGCCAACTACCTCAAGCCTGGACCGAGCACGACACAACGTCCACCCAAATTCCACAACGGGGATAGCGTTGTCGGGAAGGGCTCGTTGTACTTGTCGGAAAATGTCCTGGTCGATGACCCGGACGTATCGCGCGACAATCATCTGGGTGTGCGTTACGATCGCGAAGTGCTGTCAGCGAAACCGTTTGACTTCCCGCCGGTCGTCACCGAGGATGCCGCGACGGCCTACCGGCGAGTCCTGGAAAGCGCGGGCGCGAATCTGCCGGCTCGCGATCAGACCGACGAACGAATTATCCAGCAGACGCGCGAGGGTACTGGCAAGATTGTCGATCGAGTCCCTTGAGTTGACCGATTCCCAAATACCTCAAAACCTCCGGGACTTCTTGACTTGCTAGCGGAGCATGGGTACAAGTGAGGATTACTGCGAAGTTTGACGGTTTTTCGTCGGGTCATTTTCGCATCGGATTCAACGGCCAGTTCCAAATCGCCGAAATAGAGTGATGAGATTTTCCCGCAGGCTCCCGGCCTGACCAAAATCGACCCTCTCGGCACGCTGGTCTCCAAATTCGTCCGCAAAGTGCCGCATTTAAGACGTAGAATCTCATCCGGCTGGCCCAAGACTGTTGGGCTGAGCCGCTATTGGTGTTTAATAAGGATTGTTTTTCTGGAAGCGGGTCAACGGGATCGCTTGTGTGAGCGGCTCCTGGCAGACTGGCTAAAACGATCCAGGCCTAGGTTTAAACGAGGTTTTTGCTATCGAAACGCATCATCGGATTAACGACCAGATCCGCATTTCGCCGGTGCGGGTGGTCAACGCAGACGGAGAAATGCTCGGAGTGCTGGCGACAGACGCCGCATTGGAAGTCGCCGCACAAGCAGGATTGGACCTGGTGGAAGTCGCTCCAGACGAACGACCGCCGGTCTGTCGTATTTTGGACTACGGCAAGTTCAAGTACGAACAAAAGCGTAAGCAAGCCAAGAGCCAGAAGACACATCAGGTCCAAGTGAAGGAAATTCGCCTTCGTCCGAAGACCGGTGATCATGATATTGACGTAAAACTCCGCCAGGCGCGGCAGTTTTTGTCCGACAAAGATAAGGTGAAGGTCAACATCGAGTTCAAAGGGCGCGAAATGGCCCACATTGATCTCGGTCGCGAAGTCCTGATGGACGTCATTGCGAAGTTGGATGATGTGGCGAAGGTAGAACGTTCGCCCCTCATGGAAGGCAAGAAAAAAATGAGTGCGATTCTGGCGCCGAAGTAATTGCCAGAACGCAGGTTACGTAATATTGCAGCCACGCTCTCCGGAGCGTGGGCGAAATGCCGATAACTCACGCTCTAGCGAGTGTGGCTACGCAGCGATGCGTGAAATCGGTCCGTCGTGGTTTTTTTGTGTCGATCGCTGGCGAAAAGCGTCAGACTGCTGTTATAATCCCCCGCTTCCAAGCCGCCCCCGGGCGGTTTGTTGATTTGATGGGCCAGATTGAACAACTCGTTCTGATCCGTCAGTAATCGTCGTTTGAGATAGGATAAATCATCTGGAGACATCCGGATGATTGAGAAGTCACCTTTTTGAGATAAAGAGGGCGGGATCGTGCCCAAGCAAAAGACACACAAAGGGATGAAGAAGCGGTTCAAAGTGACCGCATCGGGCAAGATCAAGCACAAAAGTGCTTATCGTGGCCACATCTTGAGCAGCAAGTCTCCCAAGCGGAAACGCGGCTTGCGTAACGACAATGTGATCGACGGGACTATGGCCGCCATCATTCGGATGGGGTTGGCTCCGGGAGGGTGACCTCCAGCAGTGGAGCTGCACATAGTGTCGCTTCAGGGCTGCAAAAGTCTTATCAGCCACGCTGGCTGAAGTCCGTCCGCTCTAGTCGAGTGGGGATGGCTTCAGCACGACGTACGGATTCGCGGATCGGTCCGTATGACAGTTGTGACTTCAGAGGGCGGTAACGCTCCTCACTCGTTTGAAATCAGGTTTTGAGTCGCCATGAGAGTTCGTAAAGGTAGTGCGCGTCGCCGATCGAAGCGTCGCTGGTTGAAAGAAGCCAGCGGCAATGTGATGGGCCGTCATAAGTTGTACCGTACCGTTCGCGAAACGGTCATCCGCGCCCGCAAGTTCGCCTGGATCCATCGTCGCCTTAAGAAGCGCGACATGCGAGCCCTGTGGATCACCCGTATCACCGCTGCCGTGCGGGCTCGTGGGATGTCCTACTCGGTGTTTATTCACGGGATGGACTTGGCCAACATCAAGTTGAATCGCAAGATGCTGAGCGAAATCGCCATCTTCGAACCGCAGATTTTTGACGAACTGGTTGAGCTCGCCAAGCAGAGCACGGCAAAGGCTGCCGCCTGACGGTACGACGAACTTCTGTTGCAGACACCACAGGGTGCTCAACCCAGCCCATCGGCCAGCTCACTGGTTTGCCGTTTGGTTCAGGTTGAGCACCCTGTTGGCATTTCGAAGGTTAGGAATGGATGCACCATGGATCTGATGCAGCAATTCACCGACTATGAATCACAGGCTCTGGCCGCTTTGCAGTCCGCCGGCACCGCTGAGGATTTAGAAACCGTGCGTATCGAATTTCTCGGTGCGAAGAATGGTCGGATGCGCGATTTGCAGGGGTTGCTGGGTAAGGCGACCAAGGAAGAAAAGCCACTGGTCGGCAAGCGGTTCAATGAAGTGAAAGAGGCCGTCAGTGCGGCCCTGGATGCCCGTCGGCGGGTCCTCAGCCGGCCCAAGTCTGCCGCCAGTGATCTCGATATCACGCTGCCTGGAATCCGTCCGCGAGTTGGCCGCCGGCATCCGTTGATGCAGACGATCGCCGAATTCAAAGACATCATGGGCCGCTTCGGTTTCACGGTCGTCGAGGGGCCGGAGATTGAGGATGAATTCCACAACTTCAACGCCTTGAACATCCCCGAAGACCATCCCGCACGCGATCCGCTTGATATGTTCTACCTGGCCGCGGCCGGGGTCAGTGCCGGCGGCGCGATGTTGCTGCGGAGCCAGACGTCGACCGTGCAGATCCGGGTGATGGAACAGACTCCGCCCCCGATCCGCGTGATCTCAATCGGACGCGTTTATCGGCCGGATGTGATCGACGCCACTCATCATTGCATGTTCCATCAAATGGAAGGCCTGATGATTGGCGAGACGGTGAACATGGCCGAGTTGAAGACAGTTCTACGGTTGTTTGCTGAAGCGTATCTCGGCCACGAGGTGACGCTCCGGTTCCGCCCGTCGTTCTTCCCGTTCACCGAACCCTCGGTCGAAGTCGACATGAGTTGGGAGGGGATGCGTGGCGGCTGGGTGGAAATCGGCGGTGCGGGAATGGTCGATCCTAACGTGTTGCGTGCCGTCGGCTACGATCCCGAACAAGTGAGTGGATTTGCGTTCGGCTTCGGTATGGAGCGGTTCTGCATGCGTCGCCACAACATCCAGGACATCCGCCATTTCACCAACAATGACGTGAAATTCCTGAAGCAGTTTTAGCGAGCAAATCAAACAGGAGCCGATTTCCAATGCCAATATTTGAATATCGATGTCATGCCTGCGAGCAGGAATTTGAAGTGCTGGTGCGCGCGAGCGAGAAGCCGGCATGCCCGAAGTGCGAGTCGACGAAGCTCGAGAAGTTGATCAGTGCGCATGCGGGGCACGTCAGTAACGGCCTGTCGATGTCCTCGGCCTGTCCACCGAGCAATGCGCCCCCCTGCAGCCCGACTTGCTGTCGATTACCGTAGGATGGTTTTCCAAACCTAGTCTTCACCCCGGCAGGGGTGACAGCTATTAGCCGAGGTTGAACGCAGCGACACCCAGGGAATGGCGGCCTCGGAATCGTTCGACCCTGCCAGGTTCGTTTCATGGATGCAACCCAAACCCAGGGTATTGCGAGTACGCTCAGCTCGGGGCTACCGGCTGCCTAACCGTCCCTTGCACTCCCGGCAACCCTGGATCTTTGATTGGAATACCGGGGACGCGGACGCTAGCAGCGTCCGCCACGGGGGCTGATTTGCGGCAATCTCAGGCCCAGGCGCGCACCTCATATGCAATAGCGTTGATATCGTGTATTTCCCATTACATAAAATATCGCACCTTGATGAACGCTACGGACTCTGCTAGCCCTGATAATTCATCAATCATTCGATTTCAGCGGACTCTCGTGGGAAGCTTGTGGTCTGTTGGTTGATGCGCATTCGGTGCGCACCTTCCCCCTCCCCAACTGGCCGATCTGTGATGTCGGGTCCCG
>JAKFVC010000328.1 GCA_021732415.1 Planctomycetaceae bacterium | reverse complement strand
TACACCGGCCGCCCCACACGCAACACGGCAAACCAACGACCCCGAACATGGCGAGAACTTAGGAAAACCACGAAGCTCTGGAAGAAACTCGACTTGGTGAAGGGCAAATTGTAATTTGTCGTACTAGTATTCGCCAGACCTACCCACCAAGCACAAAAGCGAACGGCCCGGTCGATAGGTCGACCGGGCCGTAAGATGTTGCAATTCTGCTTGGCGTCAGTTTATTTCTGTGAAACTTTCGCGGTCGCTGGCGCCACATTGCCGCGGAGTTCGGTAGCGGCCTTGCTGTTGCTGGATTTCAGTTTCTCGAATTTCTCCACGGTGCTGTTCAGTTCGTGTCGCAGAGCATCGGCCTGGGACAAGGCGGTGTTCCGAGCCTCTTCTTCTCGCACCAGTGTTGCCAGGACGCCGTCAATCATTTCGTCTTCCAGCTTGCCGCGGTCACCTTCGTAAGCTGCAAAGCCCTGCAGTTCGTTCTCGCGGTTGGACAACGCGACCTTGATCTTCTTGGCGAATTCGTCGCGCGATCGAGCCAGGTCGTTGGTGCTGTTTGTGAATCGTTCATCGGCGTCTGAGAAGGCGATCGACATCTGGTCGAATTTCAGCTTGTCCGAAATGGGAATCCGCGTACGAATCCGCCAATTCGGTCCCACTTTCCACATGGCTCCATCAGTCGGACGCATCCGCCAGTTGGCCTTGAACGTCGAGTTTCCAGCGGCCAGCCGCTCGGCCCGGAACTCACCCACGTATTCATACTTGCCGTTGGCACCAGGTTGGAAAGCATAGATCACCGGTAGAACCGGTTTGCCGTCTTTGTCTTTACCTTCATTGAGCTGCGGGGGGCCGACGGTCAGATTCAGAGTCCCTTGGGCCGGATCGCCCGATGCGGTCAGATTGTTGATGTAGATATCCCAGCCGAGTACCAAGCGGTCATATTCCGCCTGCAGCTTCTTCAATTCCTGGCTTTTCTCGATCGTCGCCTTTTTGGCTTCGGTCAAGGCTTTACGATTGGTCTCCACCACTTTCATCCAGCTTTGCCGGTAATCCAGCAATTGGGTGGTCAGCACGAAGGCTCCGCCACCCAGGAGGATGATGAAAAAGGCGAAGACTTTTCCCCAGATATTCATCGCAATAGATCCTGATCACAGGTCTGGACACCGAGGAGACGCTGTCAACTTCGACAGTGAGCAAACACTGTCAGCGTCAAAACACGCGCAGACGTCCTCTTAGTATCGGACCGCCGCGAACCGCCAAAAAAATCACAAACCGATTAACCCAATTGTACCCTCAGTACGGACTGAATCGAGGGGCGACAGGACCGACAGAGCGGTTTATGCTCGTTACAATCAGCAAACTTCCCAACACAGGGCGAATCGAGTGATTCGTCAGGAAATTGCCAACGTGGTTGAAAAGCAGAACTTACCTCTTTTATCATAGGCCTCGCGAGAACGCGCGGTCAAGCAGAAACCGGTACCTGTGGCCCGACTCTCCAGAGTCGGGTCGCCATTACCAGCAATACCGTGCGAGAATCGCCGTAAAACCCACATGGCCGAAGTCGCCAGACTTCGAGCGGGACCACTGACACTGCCCGTTTGGGATCCTGTACTGCGAAATCCTGAACTCTGGCGAGTTCTGCTACACACGCCCGAAAGATCCGGCACGATGCCCAAATTTCCTGTTCTGCGGTCTGAATTGAAAGACGGTGACTGCCTGTGCAATCACTGTACGGCTCTCTGCTGCCGCTACTTCAGCCTGCCGATCAAGGCCCCCAAGAAGTGGGAAGATTTCGAGATCTATCGCGAGTACCTGTCGCTCGGCCGGATTTCGTTCTTCGTGGAGGACGACGTCTGGTATATGGTCGTCTATGGAGACTGTCAGTACCTGACGCCTGACTACCGCTGCGGGATCTATTTCGAGCGACCGCTGATTTGTGGCACCTACACGACGGATGGCTGCGAATACGATAACGACGTCTGTTTCGACAAATTCTTCGAGACGCCCGAACAAATAACCGAATACGCCGAGGCCGTCCTGCCGCCAAAGAAGAAGCCGTTATTGTCACTGGGCCGCAAGAAAAAAGCCGCGCCCGAGGTCGTGCCTCCCCCACCAGCGTACTTCAAGCTACGTATCGAGACCCCAACGAACTGGGACGACTACGACAATCTACGCTGGTACATGACGCACGGTCCGGTCGCCTTGTCGTTAGAAAAAGGGAATCACTGGCACTTGATCGTGTTCGCCGATGGCCAGGAACGGGCCGGCCGGCGCGCATTTGAGGCGGAAAATGGCGCCGGCGTGAAACGCTATTTCGAAACGCCGGACCAGATTTGGGAATATGCCCACGCAATTCTCCCTCCGCGCGAGCCTTTGGAGCGCGACCAGCATCTAAAGGTGTTGTTGCCAGTGTTGAATTAGACGCACGCTGGCTGTGATACTCATTGCGGTGGCTGGGAGGGTGAGGCTCCTGCCGAACCGCAAGCGTCAATCGGACCTCATAAAATTACTCGGTTCGGCAGGGTACCCTCTGGGTCCCTCACCCTCCCATTGGCCGTATCGCGCGATCCGCCTTTTTCCAACGAAACGTGCCCTTCCAATGTCAGACCTAATTACCCCTCAAACGCTCAAGGGATTTCGCGATTATCTGCCCACGGCCATGATGGCGCGTGAGCGATTGATGGAGATCGCCCGCCAGGTTTATCGCAGCTATGGCTTCAGCCCGATTGATACGCCGGCTTTGGAATACGCCAACATTTTGCTCGGCAAGGGAGGAGAGGAATCAGACAAGCAACTGTTCCGCTTCATCGACAGCGGCGAGCGTGACGTGGCCTTGCGATTTGATCTGACGGTCCCCTTCGCCCGATTCACCGCCGAACACTTGTCCGAGATCGGCATCCCTTTCAAACGCTATCACCTGGGAACGGTGTGGCGCGGCGAGAAACCGCAGAAGGGACGTTATCGCGAATTCATGCAGTGCGACTTCGACACGATCGGCACGACATCCAATGCCGCCGATATCGAAACGCTGCTGGTCATTCACGACTTGCTGCTGAAGATCGGTTTCGAACGATTCACGATCCGCGTCAACAACCGCATGGTGCTGAATGGCTTGTTGGAGAAACTCGGGCTGACTGGCCAGACTGCGGGTGTCCTGCGAGCGTTAGACAAACTGGCCAAGATCGGCCGTGATGCTGTGATCGCGGAAATGACCGACAAGGTCGGCACGACACCGGAACAGGCATCGCAAGTCCTCGATTTGGCGAGTCTAACGGGCACGAATACGGACATTCTGAATCGCTTGGAGGCATTGCTGCAGGGGAGCGAAGTTGGTCTCCAGGGTGTTACCCGGTTGCGCGAACTCTGCGCAGTCAGCCAGGCAGCGGGCATTCCCGAAGAACGGGTCCAATTGGACGTTTCGATTGCTCGGGGTCTCGATTATTACACAGGTACGATTTACGAAACGTTCCTGACCGACATGCCAGGCATTGGCAGCATTTGCTCGGGCGGCCGGTATGACAACTTGGCAGGGCTATTCACGAAGGAAAAACTGCCTGGTGTGGGGGCGAGTCTCGGGCTGGATCGACTGCTGGCCGCTATGGAAGAGCTGGGATTGGTCGATCAAACCTCGACTCCGGCTCAAGTTCTGATCGCCTGTTTTGAGGCAGAACGTCTCGGCGACTATTGCCGTATCGGCCGCGTCTTGCGCCAGGCAGGAATCGGCGTTGAGATCTTCCCTGATGCGAAAAAAGTGGGCCAGCAATTGAAATACGCGGACAAGAAAGGCTTCCGGCTGGCACTGATTGCGGGCTCGAACGAGTTCGCGAAAGGTGTCTGGCAGGTGAAAGACTTGAAGGCAATGCAGCAGACCGAGGTCCCTGAAGGTGGCTTGGTCACACACATTCTGGCTGCGCTGGCGAAGTAGTCCTCGATCCCGGTCTTTTGAACGTAAGTCGGAATCGAGAGATCAAAAGAAGGAATTTGGAACACTAATCTTCGCTAATCTCCACTAATCAAAGACAGGAATATCGTGGATGACTCGACGAAAGTGTCCTTGATCAGTGGAGATTAGCGAAGATTAGTGTTCCAAAAAACCTACCCATCCCCCGCGTCGCTAGAGACCATTGACGACTTCGCCACCGGCCCGTGTCGCCAAGCCTCCGAACACGCCGAGGTCGATGTTCGTGCTGACGAACCGTACAGAACCATCGCCCATGACAAAATGGGCTCCGCCGATGTGGTGACTGCTGAAATCGTCGATGTGATTCAGGGGATGATTGGGCGTGTGGTCAGCCGTTCCGAGGATCCGCACGAAGGCGTCATCTCCGCCTGGGACGACTCCCAACCACGTAGAGTGCCAGTCCAATGTCAGGTTTGATTTATGCTCGCCGGCCATGAATGTATTGCTGGTGCCGTCAGTGATATCGGCCATACGCACGTAGCTGTTGTGGAACAGCAGGCCTTCGCCGGCACAGCGGAATGGTGCGGGTTGACCATCGCAGTTGTCGACATCGCTGATGCCGAACGAGCCCACGTAATTTGCCGAAGCCAGTTGGGCCAATGCCGTGCCGCTGGAGTCTTCGATGGTCCATACGGGATCGCCGATGTCTGACGGACAGCGATAGGCCGGTATTGGAGTAATCCGGGCCGCAGCCTGCGAAGCATGTGTCATTGGCAAACTGAAATTCAACGTGTTGAACAGCGGGCCCTGATCCATCTGCGGCAAAATTCGAGAGGCCCAGCCCCAACTGTTTCCACCGTCTACAAACGGCTGTCCGGAACCATTCACGCCAATCCAGCCTTGCGGAAAGCCATTCGCATTGTCGTGGTAGTTGTGTAGAGCCAACCCGATTTGCTTCAGATTGTTCTTACATTGCGAGCGACGAGCAGCCTCGCGAGCCTGCTGAACTGCCGGCAACAGCAAGGCAATCAAGACCGCGATGATCGCGATAACCACGAGTAACTCGATCAGCGTAAACCCACGTGAGACGTTTCTGGCTGATACTTTCACGATGTTTTCCTTTGATGAAATGGCGCCCGAGATTGCAGGGTCTCGTCGTAACTCAAATTATGTGAGCGGTTTGTGAGTTGCTGGTTGTCTCTCGCAACTCACTGTTTAAGACAGCCACGATGTTATTACGTCTGTTTGCTACTTGTGCAACAAGTGGAAACTCATAAACATAGCAGTCGTTCAAAGTTTGTTATTGCAATAGAACTGTAATAAACTTATCCGTCGGTTTCCTGGAAGTCAATTGGCAAATTGTGAATTCCAAGAAATAGCTGTAGCAGACTCCCGGAGTCGGGCTAAGGAAGACACGCGCGAAAAGTGGGTGAGACGGATATAGTTAAGTTCGCGGCAAATCAGCCGTGCGACATCCCACAAGGCGCAGCGTCACATCGCAGGTCACCGGTCATATGGAATGGGTCTGGCAGAAGCTGGTCGATATCGTTTGGAATCCGCCGGACTTATTCAGCGGAATCTGGGCCAACATGTTTCTCGGGGCCCTGTTGCTGCTGGGGCACTTGCTCACCTTGTCGCTGCTGCCTTCAGTGTTGATGAAGAAAAAACGCCAGCCAGTTTCCACGGTCGCGTGGGTCCTCGTCATCGCCCTGGTCCCTTACCTGGGGGGCTTGTTTTACCTGATTTTTGGTATCAATCGCGTCGAGCGACGAACGGCCTCCAAGCGTCGAGCGGCCGAGATCATTGCCGGCCATTTGACGGAACTCGGCCAATATCACGTCATGGTGGATGAGATCGCCGACGAGCGATCGCGCCAGATGGCCCGGTTGGCTTGCAAACTCAGTGTGACGCGCCCGACGTTTGGTAATTCGATTGAGATCATCCCGAAGACCACGCAGACGCTGGCGGAGATCACGGCCGCGGTCAGTGCGGCCGAGCATTCCGTCCATCTGGAGTACTACATCTGGCAACCCGACGAGACCGGAACGGAGCTACGGAATGTCTTGATCAAAAAGGCTCGGGAAGGCTTGAAGGTGCGGTTCTTGTACGATGCCGTGGGCTCATCTCGTTTGACGCGCCATTTCCTGCAACCGATGCGGGATGCGGGTATTACCGTGGCGTCTTTCTTACCGGGACCGACGTTTCGGGAACGGTGGTCGATCAACTTGCGCAGCCATCGCAAGATTGTCGTCGTGGATGGCGTTATCGGGTTTACGGGCGGCATGAATATTGGAGATGAGTACCTCGGCAAGAATCCCCAGTTTGGATATTGGCGCGACACACACCTCATGATGCGTGGCCCCACTGTTTTGCAACTGCAGCAGGTCTTCGTCGAAGACTGGTTTTTTGCGACCGGCGAAAAGCTCTTGCTGACGGAGCTGTTTCCCGATTGCCGAGATTCCGGAGAGCAGACGGCTCAAGTGATTGCCGGCGGGCCGGACAATGACCAAGAAACGTTGCATGCGCTGTTTTTCGGGGCGATCAACGAGGCCGAGCAGCGGATCACTCTCGTGACATCGTATTTTGTGCCAACCTTGCCACTGGTCGCGGCCCTCGAAACGGCGGCTCGTCGTGGCGTCCGAGTGCGACTGCTGTTGTCGGGCAGCAGTGCGCACAACACCACCATCCTGGCCGCGAGATCGTATTACGACACTTTGTTGGCCTGTGGGGTTGAAATTTACGAATACACTGGCGGGATGTTGCACTCGAAGACACTGACAATTGACGGCCGTTGGTCGTTCGTCGGAACTCCGAATTTTGATGCACGCAGCCTGCTGCTGAACTTTGAGGTCGGCGTCGTTTTGTATGAGAAACATGACGCGGAAATATTGGAGGAACAATTCGAACACGATCTCGAATTCGCCAAGCGAATTCACCTGCAGGGCTGGGATCAGCGGCCATGGCGTACCGTCTTGTCTGAAAATTTCTGTCGGATGTTTTCACCCGTGTTGTAGGACGTGATTCTTGGAAACAGGAATGGGACTTATATGACGGATGGGACCAATGGGACTTATGACTCCTATGCAGTTGGAATCCCATAAGTCCCATCCGTCCCATTGGTCCCATAAGTCCCATCAAAACACTTCCACCAACTTTCCCAGCCGTCATTTCAAGAGTCGTTGACAATACTGTCAGTCTGACTTAGTGGAAATCGGTTTGCGGACCCAGTCGTCGCGGTTATCATATTGGGATTGAGGTAACGCTCATCGAAAGGTCCCCGTCAAAATTCGCACGCCGCTCGCGGGACGGCACCGACATCAATCTGTTTGTATCGTATTGCCTGAGTGATTTGCGCAAACTCTGCAGCCGTCTGACCTCCGGCGTGCGGCAGTTGGCCTTGGGCCAGTCCATTTCCAAGTGGTGGGAGAAACAATGTCACGCCTGATTCACGTGTTCGTATTCACCGCAGCGTTGCTGGCTGCCCAGAGCATACACGCTCAGGGTGTGGAGATGGCCAAGGCACTCAAGCATGTCCCCTCTAATGCCAACTCACTGGCGATCGTCAAAGTACAAGAGTTGGTGAACAGCCCGCGCGGTAAACAGGAACAATGGGCCAAGAAGCACCAGACCGAGTTCCTCGCGGGGTCGGTCCATGTCCCGCCCACGACCGACTATCTGATTCGTGCGTTTGACTTTCATCCGGAAGACTCGCGAGTGTCCAGTTCTTACGGCATCGCGTCTTTCAAGACACCCATTCCGATGACCAAGCTGGCCGAACACGAGCATAGTCGGATCCAGATGGTGGCGGGTCACCCTGCGGTGTTGACCGGTCGGAATTCGTTTTTCGCCCAGTTGGTGCCGGGCTTGGTCGGCGTGATCAGCCCCGGCTATCGTCAAGATCTGGCCCGCTGGTTGCGTGAATCGGATAAGGGGACCGAAACCTCGATGTCCCCCTATTTGCAGGATGTGGTCGCTCGATCAGGAGATTCCCATATCGTCCTGGCCCTGGACTTTCAGGACTTGGTGGAACCTAAGGCTTGGCGGGATCGGATCAAGTCCTGCCCCGAGATCAGCGGCAAGGCGAACGTGGTCAACCTGCTCGCCGATCTGACCGACAAGTTGCGCGGCGTGACCTTGCGTATCCAAGTTGCCGAAACGACGAAGGCCACCATTTTCTTAGACTTCGACACGGTCGTCAGCAAGGTGGCCACGCCCTACTTGAAGTCGGTCTTCATCGATTTGCTGGAAGAAGCGGGAGCCTCGCTGGAGGACCTGCAGAATGCTGAAGTCTCGGCCGAAGGGAAAACGGCCGCCCTGAATTTCGAACTCTCCGACGCCGGCCTGCGACATGTCATGAGCATGATTCTGATGCCGGGAACGACCGCGGTATCGGGGGCCGATACCCCGACCCCGCCGAGTCCCGATGGAACCCCGGCCACCGCAGCGGAGACTGGCCCTAACCCCAAAGCGAGCCGCACTTACTACGCTGCCGTGAATCAAATCGTCGACGACCTGGCAGCCATGGCGAAGAAGGGTGGTAACTACAATAAGACGGCGACCTTCCACGATAACTACGCGAAGAAGATCGACGATCTGCCGATCACTGGCGTCGATCCTGATTTGCAGACGTGGGCACAAAGCGTCAGCTCCAACCTGCGAGCTCTGGCGGTGTCGCTGCGTGGCGTGCCGATCAATGTCAAGATGCTGGAGGGCGGCCTCAATTACAACGTGCAGTACGAACCGGCGGGATATCGCAGTTCGAACTATAGCGTCTGGAGCACGGTCGCCTGGCAGCCGGCGTATTTGAACGTCGAAACCAACCAAAGCCAGATCCGCGCCAAGCAAGCCGAAGCCGTCGCGGCCGGTGCGATGCAGCGTGAGCAGGTCTGGCAATTGATCTTGAATGACCGCCAGAAGATCCGTCAGAAGATGCAAGCCACCTTCGGGCGAGATTTTAGTTCGCCTGGTAAGTGAGTTTGAGTCGCGCAAATTCAGTGAGCCGGGATTTGGACTGCGGTGATTCATCACCGCTTTCAATTCCCGGCTCATTTGCTTTTCGGCGTAGCAAACCCGTAGCCCGACTCTCCGAGTCGGGTAGTCTTCGTCTTATTCACCCGACTCAGAGAGTCGGGCTACAGGCGGCGGCTCACTTCCGTGGCAGATGCGTTCGTTGATGAAACTCAGTCCGCTGCTTAACGCTGCGTGCCAGATATTCCCGCAGGGTTTCGAGTTTGAACTCGGCTGCAACTTGTTCGACGGTCAACCCATCGCGGCGGCTGGCCATCAGGAAATAGCCTTCCGGCTCGTGAACTTCAAGCTGCACGTCGGGACTGTATTTCGCATAGATCGCGGTCAGTTGATTCTGGTTGTAATCCAGGTGATACAACTCGCGATCCGCGTTGACTTCGGCCACGGCCCACGCGGGCATGTGGCCGCGACGGACTTGAAAGGTGTCGTTCCCCTGCTTGACGAGAAACCGGCCGTTCATATCGACGATCGAACTCTCGGGCGAGTAAGCGGCCACAGTATAGAAGCCATAGCGTTGCGACCAATGCTGCAGCAACTGGCCTCCCCAATACATTGATGGCCAGAAAACGACGCGCGCCTGTTGACGTTCCAGTGCAGCCGCAATCTGATCAAAGTTGGCGTCGAAACACACGGCAGCCCCGACTCGAACGCCGTCGCAATCGGCGACGGGAACCTCCCAGCCGGGGCAGATCCCTTCGTCCATTTCGCCGATGGTCGGATAGTTCTTCCGATACACCAGCACGAGTTGTCCCTGGCGATTCACAATCGGGACCGAATTAAAGACCTGTCCCATGTGGCGTTCGATGCACGGAATGATCAACGCTGCGTTGACTTCCTTCGCCAGCTTGCCGACCTCGGCGGCATAGGGCCCGATCTCTGGGGCTGCACTGATGCCGGCTTTAAAGCTGGCTCCGCTGCAGGCACAGATTTCGGGAAAACAAATGAAATCGGGCCGTTCGCGTTCGACGACGCGGAGGACGACTTCACGAATGGCGCTCAGATTCACACCCAGTTTGTGATGGTCGTGGAGTGGAGGGGCGTAACTGACAGCGGCGATGCGGATGATTTTCGACATGCTAAGAAGGTCCTGTCGTTAAGGTGCAATCCAAGCGCGATCACTTCTGATTCCAAGCCCATTTAAACAGATTCCGAGTATCCAGGTAACGGTTGTCGCTGGAGGTGGCTCCCAGCACCACGACGATCAGCTTGCGATTTTGATACTCACCCGCCGAGATCAGGCAGCTTCCCGCGGCATTCGTCGTACCTGTTTTCAGCCCTTGAAAACCTTCCATTTCCAGCAACTCGTTGGTGTTCTTCCAGACGATATTTCGGTGGTAGCCTTCGGGACCGAGCAGCTGGCAACCGTGTTGTCTCGCGTTGGCGCAGTCTCGCAGGATGGGATGCTTATAGGCAGCGGCGGCCAGACGCGCGAGATCGTTCGCGGATGAATAGTGCGGCTTGGCTGGCAGCCCGTGTGGATTGGCGAAACGGGTATTCTTCAGCCCCAGCTTGTCTGCGGTGCGATTCATCTCGGCCACGAATTTGACCAGCGCGTCCTGCGTCTTGGGGACATCCGTCGGTGGAGCACAACGTTTGCCAAAATGCTCGGCCAGTGCCACGGCCACATCATTTCCGGATGGCAGCATGAGACCATAGAGGATCTCGCGCACCGAGACTCGCTCGCCCGCATGAATCCCTGATGAAGTCCCTCCCGTGCGGTCTGCACGATGGGAGAACTCAATCATCTCGTCCAGTCGCTTGGGATCGTTTCCACACAGATTCAGTACCACCAAGGCCGTCATGACTTTGGTCGTGCTGGCCATCGGTAACCGGTCATCACCATCACTTTGAAACAGGATCTGGCCGGTGGTCTGATCCCCAATGGACCAGGCTTTCGCCGTGACAATCGGCGGTCCGGCGACGGGATCACGAGGCCGCCTCGGCAGAACCTCCGCGTTGACGATTTTGGGCTCAGGCACAGGCGAGGCTTCCAGCACCAGCGGGGCCAGGGCACGCCAGATTTCGGGAGTGACGATGCCCGTCGCGGCGAGGTTTCGATCTTTCTGAAACCGAATCACGGCGTTCTGAGTTGTCGTTCCAAAATCTCCGTCGACAGAGAGCTTGGGAGACGGCTTCAGTCGAGCGTTGAGAGTCCGCTGCAGGGTTTCGACGAGCTCGCCCGCGGCCCCGACTTGCAGCACTTGAGGGTCTGAATCATCAGTTGGTTCATAATTATTGAAATAGTCGTAGGCTGCCCGGGCGATGTTGGCACACAAGACGTTGCCAGCGTTCTCGGGAACCCAGCGTTGATCTTTGTTGTGGCTGGTCAGCACGCAGAGTGCGATAGTCCCGCTCGGGGTCTCCAGGAGTCCGGCGTCGGTTCGTACTGCTCCAACTGAACCAGTCTTATGAGCCAGCTTGATCCCGTCGGGCAGATCGGCGGCGAACTTCTCGCGATCTTCACAGGTCAGCAGGTGGGCCCGCATGGCGTCACTGGCGGCCGGACTGACCAGTTCCCGGCGGTGGAGTAGTTCCAACAACCGCAGCATTTCAGAACTGGTCGTGCTGCCCAGTCCGAACTGCTCGCTGCGATCCGGGGCGAGCGACGTCTCCGGCTTATAGACCTTGGCATGGAGTCGCGTATTCGGGCAGCCCAGGCGGTTCATGAGCTCGGAGGTTGCTGGGAGTCCAATCTGGTCAATGACCATGTTCGTGGCGGTGTTGTCAGAAAAGGCGATCATCAGCTGGATTGCATCACGCAGCGGAAGACTCATCCCGGGAGAAAAATGGGTCGTCAGAATCCCTGATCCCGGGACTTTGTCATCGGCCTTCAACGCAATCGATTTTTGGAGATTGAGCTGAGTTTCATGTGCCTGACGATAGGCCTCGATCATGACCGGGAACTTGATCAAGCTGGCTGTGGGCATCGGGACTGTGCCGCGATATTCGAATGCAACACCGCTCTTCAAATGCTTGACGGCGACCGCCACCTGCCCCTGATGGGCGCGGATGATCGGCAGCAATTTCGAGTCGAGAGTGTCGCCTTCGGCACTCCAGACGACAGACTGCGACAGGATCATCAGGCCGCAGAAGAGAACACTTAGTCGCATTCGGCGTATCATTTGCAACTCACGCATAGCAGTTGAAAAGCGTCGTGAACTAAGCCACGACACTGACTACGAACGACCCACCAACGGCGGCACAAACTGTTGTTCCAGCGCACTTCGCGGCCTCAAAAAGTCGAAATCACAGCCCTCGTCAGCTTGCAGGACGTGGTCGATATACAACCGCGGATAGCCCCGCAGATGAGCGCTGACGGGGGGGCTCCATGCTTGCCGTCTACGCTCCAACTCGGCCGGTTCCACGAGGAGCTCAACCCGTCGTTCTGGCACATTCAATTCGATCAGATCACCGTTCTGAATCAAGGCCAGTGGTCCACCCGCGGCAGCTTCGGGGGCCACATGCAGGACCACGGTGCCAAAACTGGTGCCGCTCATTCGTGAGTCGCTAATTCGAACGAGATCGGTGATGCCCTGCTCAAGGAGCTTTTGAGGGACGGGAATCATGCCCCATTCCGGAAAGCCCGGCACCCCTTTGGGCCCCGCGTTTTGCAGGACGAGAACGCTGTTGCCATCGACGGGGAGATCGGGATCATTGATCCGCTGCAGCATGTCCTCGTAGTTGTGAAATACGAATGCCGGACCGCGGTGGACCATCAGAGCTGGGGTAGCGGCCGAGGCCTTAATCACGGCACCTTGAGGGGCCAGTGAGCCACTCAACGTGGCAATCGCGCCTTGAGACGAGAGAGGTGTGGTCGCGGGGCGAATCACCTCTTTATTGAAGGATCTCGCGCGGGCGACGCTGGCTTCCAACGGCTGGCCGGTGACGGTTTTACATTCCAGATTCAGCAGATGTTTGATTTCCGACATGACTGCCGGCACACCGCCAGCCGCGTGGAATTCGTCCATCAAGAATTTTCCAGATGGACTCAGGTTGACCAGCCACGGAGTTGTGCGAGAAAGTTCATCGAATCGCGACAGCGGCAACGTGATATTGAGCCGGCCCGCGATCGCAATCAGATGGACGACGGCATTCGTCGATCCACCCAGAGCCATCAACAATCGGATCGCATTGTCGAACGCCAGCGGCGTCAGAACATCAGTGGGCCGGAGGTCTTCCAGGACAAGATCCACGATGCGCCGCCCGGTCGCTTCGGCCGCGGTCAAGCGGCGCGCGTCCGTGGCGGGCAAGCTGGAAATTCCCGGCAGCATCATGCCGAGGGCCTCTGACAAGGACGTCATCGTCGACGCTGTCCCCATCGTGTTGCAGGCCCCAGCGCTGCAGGAGATCGAGGCTTCCAGGTCGCTCCAGTCTTCACGCGTGATCTGTCCCGCGCGGACCGCATCCCAATAGCGCCAGATGTCGGTGCCCGAACCAACCGGTTGACCACGCCAATTTCCCACGCTCCGGGCGCCGCCGTTCAATTGGATCGTGGGCAGATTGGCACTGGCCGCACCCATGAGTTGGGCTGGGGTTGTCTTGTCACAGTTGCAGAGCAGAACGACTCCGTCGACTGGGTTCGATCGCAAAGTCTCTTCGACATCCATCGCCATCAGATTGCGATAGAGCATCGCCGACGGCTTCATGAACTCTTCACCCAGCGAGATCGTGGGGAACTCGAGCGGCAATCCACCGGCAGCCAGAACGCCCCGTTTGACGGATTCGGCGAGTTGCCGCAGATTGTGGTTGCAGTTGTTGAGGTCGCTCCAACTGTTGGCGATACCGATGACCGGCTTATTGGCGTAGAAGTCGGGATCCAGGCCCATCGATCGTAAGGCGGATCGATGTTGAAACGCCAGTTCTTCTCGACCGGCGAACCATTCGCGACTTCGCAAGGGCATTTAGGGCACCATTTCTTGAAATGGCAGAGGACTTATGGGAGATCAGCGATCTTCGATCAACCGCAGCATAACAAAAAACGCCGACAGTGAACTGTCGGCGTGATGCTTAAATTGGATTTTCGGACGGCTTCTACTTGGCGCTTTCGGCGGCCAGTTCGGCCATTCGCTGGGCCGGAATGACCAGGCGATCCCAGTTGGCATACATATATTCTGGGGGACCACCCTTGATCGCTACGTATTGAGCAACCTGAACAGTGGGCACCATTTCGATCGCATCCCACGGGCAGACCGTCAAAGTATATGGGTCGGACTTCTTCGTGGGAATCGCGACGCAGACTTCGCAGCCCACACAGCGCTCGACATCGATCTCGCAGAACGATTGCAGCACCGAGATGTCCACGCCGGGAACTTTCACGATGCAGTCGACCGGGCAGACTTCCAGGCACGATTCGCAGCCGGTGCAGTTGTCCGCATTAATGACGGCAACTTCCTTCGGCAGCTTCTTTCTTGATCCGGCTTTTGCCATTATTCACCACGTCCGGGCATCAGTGCCCAGTTTGGAAGAGTTTTCACTTTTGATTGAGCACATCCAGCGCGATGCGCAGCGCCCCTGTGACCGTATTATAGGAATCGACAACACGTTCTGCCAACTGGAACGAGTTCTTTCAGATTCTACTTCTCACTCTTGGCAGTGCCGATTCCAAACACAAAGAAAGCCCGCAAGCCAATTAATGTATGGTAGTTACAACCACTACAACGCGATCACTGAGGCTTCTACACGGCGTGCGTCGAGGTCGAACCTGTGGAGAAATTCACGCCGCATAAGCCTGCTGCAGCCGAGCTTGACGCAACGCACGCCGCTGAGCGAGATCCAAAGGCGTTTCCTGAATGGGCACGTATTGCGACACCGCGGGCGGATCGGGGGGCTCGTCGGCTTCGCGGTAGACCGGATTCGACCGCATGCGATGCAGCATCCCGCCTGCTACCAAACCACCGAATGTGGCGACTGAAATCAGTAAAGCGAGATGGCTAGACCAATGCGGAGCCATGATTTCCGGGGCTTGCTGGACCGCAAATTCGGTCAGCCCCGCTGCCGCGCCAGCCGTGGTCGCTTGACCTGCCTTCGTCAATTCCTGATCGACTTGGGCTAATTCAGCCGTTAAAGCCGTTCGCCGTTCCGTCGATTGGTCGAGTCCCGTGAGTTCCTGTTTTTCGAGTTCCAACTGGGTTTCGAGATCCGTTTCGTGCTGCCGCTTGAGCTCAAACAGTTGCTCGAGCGACGCCTGTAGACGTTCCGCGACATGACCGTCATCCAGGACGTGATCCCAGCCACCGAGTTCCGACAGGATTTGTTCGAACTTCAACCGCAGTTCGACGAGTTTGGGGTGCTTTTCGCCGTAGACATTCCCCAAACGCCGCTCGGTTTCGTTCAGACGCCTCAGTTCTGTCGACAGCTTGCGTTGTTTCTCAATTTGCAGGACCGCTTCCTGAACGGGACCCGCTGACAGTTTGGCGACGGTGGCCTCCAGACGTGGATTCTGCCCGACTTCCTGTTCAACCAATCGCCATTCTTCCTCGCATTGCAACCGTTGCACTTGAGCCTCAGTGAGGGCCTTTTGGAGAGCTTGAACTCGGTCTCGCAGCGTGGCCAATTGGGTCGGATCTGAGATGCTGTCGCCGGCCTCTACGGCCAAATCCTCCAGCTGCTGCTGAAATTCCTGCCGTTTCGTTTCCAATCGAGCGAGATGATTTTCGGCTCGCACATCGACGGGAGATTTCTCAACAGTGGCGGGGGCCACTCGAAGTTGCAACACGGTGATCAGTGCGGAAAGTTCGCCGAGAGCTCGTTCGGATCGCGGCGTGCGGTAAGTCAGCTCCCAAGTCTCAGTGGAAATTGGTGTCGCGGGGGTAGGTTCCCCTTTCGGCGGAGCAACCTTCACCTTGATTGCGGTCAATTTCCCGGATAGACGTGGCTTTCCTGCCCTTTGCTCGAAAGAGATGAAGATATCGCCTTCCGCCTCGAGTTGTTCGACCGCGGCCTGCTCAATTTCAGTTTGCAGGCAGAGGGTTCCCAGATCGGTGGCCGACGGAACTTGCAGGACAGCACGGGCCACTGTGAGGGGCGGAACCTGGCGGCGATAGATGCCACATCCGACCCAGGCGATGAGTACCATGCAGCCCATAACCCAGAGGGGGGATCGTCGGCGTGGAGTTTCATCGGACATGGGGCGATCCTTCTTATTTCCCTGGCCACAAGGCACCGACCAGACTTTGAACGCGCGCCTGGGCCGTCGGTTCGACATGCACCAGATCCCCGGGCTCAACGTTCGGTGCCTGCGGTGGCAGCTTTTCACCGTGTCCCATGCGGAAGGTCCAGCGTTCGAGACTATGTTCCGCAGTGGCCGGACGTGTCAGGACCACGACCATCGGCAGATCAGTTGATCCAAAACCGCCTGCCAGTTGGATCGCTTCATTCAAACTCAATGCGTTATTGGCCGGTGAGCGATACGCACCCGGTTGGGTAACGGCACCGGTGATCCGCACGGGCGGCGCCGCAGGACGAACTGTCACCACGTCTCCATCGTGTAGCACGAGCAGTTTCAACGCCTCGCGATCGTGCAGGGCCGACAGATCATACCAGTGCCCCGGTTGAGGTTGCGTACTGGTTTTAGAGGGCCGATCGGGCCGCGTGGCGACCGCTTCCTCAATCGTCGATTGTTTGACGTTGCTGGAATTATCACCTTCCCCTTCGGGCTTTGAATGTCCATCGGCAGAGACGGTAATTGATTCGGAATGATTGACCATCTGCTGCAGCGGAGGGGATGTTGTATCAGTGTCGGTCGCCGAAAATTGAGCCGGAGATTGTGCCGCATCAGGAATCGTGGTTGGGATACGGTGCTCGGGTAATTGCATCCCGGAATTGCCGGCGACCTGCGCCGCGGCCGCTGAATCCGGCACGCTGGCCGTAACTTGTCCGGACGGCTTGCCACTCTCTTGCTCCGACACATACACCTGCAATCCGGCGTTTCGAGATAGCCCGCCGGCAGCCACCAGTGCCGCAAATACCGAGGCATCGTCGCGTGGTAAATTGATCAAACCGGGCCGCAACACGGCGCCGGTGACATAAGCGTGAATGGGGGCCGATGAAAGTTCTCGGACCAAGATTCGCGGCTGTTTGAGGATTTCCTGCTGACGGTAGGCCTCCGACAACTTGGCTTCGATTTCCGCCGGCGTCTGTCCCTTCACGAGTACTGTGTCGAGATGCGGAACGACGATTTGCCCCTGCGAATCGACTCGCGAGGGAAACGTGTGCGGTTTACCTGGTTCGTAGAGGTCCCAGATGGTGATTTCCAGCATGTCGTCCGGAGCAGTCCCCGAG
Source organism: Planctomycetaceae bacterium (assembly GCA_021732415.1). Taxonomy (GTDB): domain Bacteria; phylum Planctomycetota; class Planctomycetia; order Planctomycetales; family Planctomycetaceae; genus JAKFVC01. The sequence goes on along the minus strand of JAKFVC010000328.1, from coordinate 475 downwards.
CGGCGTGCGGGTTGGATCTGAGTCAGGTCAAACGGAGGAGCCGTTTCGACGGGTGCCGGAGCAAATCCCGCCAGCCACGGGAGACCGGGCTGAGTCGATGACATCACTGGCTTGGAAAATACGGTCGAACAACCACTTCCGGCGACACACATCAGGCAGCACGCCAGCCACATTCGCGATCCACGAAGGAGCGAATGCTGATGGCCATCATTTTGAGCGTGCAGTTGGTTCATGAGCGCAAAAACCCGAACCAGCGGTGAGGGACGCAGGATTGATAAATAGGAAAAGGCAGACGAGATGGGCAGACGATCTGGGATGTGGAATGATTGGAGCGGCTTCATACCTCAAATTGCCGCTTAAGGTCAAGCGGGAAACCGTGAGCAGCCCGGGAGGGCGAGGGACCCAGAGGGTACCCCGCCGAGCCTAAAACGACCGCAGGTCGGCGTCCGCCGGAGGCTGAATGTTATGCCTCCGG
>JAKFVC010000109.1 GCA_021732415.1 Planctomycetaceae bacterium | reverse complement strand
AGGGCGACGGGAGCAAATTTCACTCCTTAAGTCCTACGTTTTTACAACCGCGGCCCCCGGCGGATCTTCATCTTCGTCCTTATCTTCGTCCTTCACGGTGACAGCGGAAATCACCCGCCGCAATTTTCGCTGCATGATCTCCAACGGAGCGGGTTGCCCCGTAAACTTTTGAAATTGCACGGCCGCCTGTCGCACGAACATCTCGACCCCGGACACCGTCTTGCAGCCGCGCTGCTTGGCCTGCTTCAGGAACAATGTCTGCTCGGGATTGTAGATTGTATCGAAGACAACCATCCCTTCGCGCAGCCAGTTTTCGGCAAACGGGGATTCGTCGATTCCCGGGTGCATCCCCACCGAGGTGCAGTTGATCAACACGTCGGCGTATTGCGACCCGCGATTCTCCCAGGTGACTTGCTGGCATCCCAGATGCTTGGCCAGTTCCACCGCTCGCGCGTGGGTGCGGTTCGTCAGAGTCAACGCGCCACCGCAGTTCATGATCCCCATCCCGATCGCACGGGCCACTCCGCCGCAACCGAGGACAAGGACTTTCTTGCCCGTCAGAAATTCTTCCGGTGTCGGCACTTTTCCGTTTTCGTCCGTGCCGGCTAAGGCCAGACTTTGCAATGCCGCGTCGTAGTCACTATTGGACGCCCACCACTGTCGATCCGCATCTTGATAGAGCGTATTGGCCGCACCGATCTCTGCGACAGGCCCATCGAAGTTCTGGGCCTGCGACACGACCGCTTCTTTGTGTGGGATCGTTACGCTATAGCCCTTCACGCCGAGCCACTTGAACTGATCCAGAGTGAACACCAGCTGATCGCGTGGCACCCGAAACGGAACATAGACCTTATTCATTCCCAACGTCCTGAATGCGGCGTTGTGAATGAGAGGACTCAAGCTGTGCCCGACCGGATCACCCAGGACACCAAAGACTTCAGTTTCGGGCCCGATCTGGTCGTAGCGAAAGATCCGCTGCATTTCCTCGAACGTAAATTGTCCGGGGGCCATCTGGCGTTCTTTCCTGAACGTGCAATAGCTGAAAGGAGCCCCATACCGGCCGCAGAGGATCCGGCTGAACCCACCGAATTCTCCCATGCAAAAGCCCACGGTCGGGACGGTCGCTTCCTTGACCAGCTTCAGCATCCGCACGGAATCGGCCGGCGTATGAGCCATTGTCACAATCTTGACGACATCCGGATCGAGTTTGCACAGCCGGGCGTGGATGGCTTCCAGATCGCGCGGGGTTTCCTCGAAGTCATGATGACTAACGATCCGCTTGGTCTTGCCATAGCGCGGTATCTTGCGGGCCGTGTCCTCTTCCAGGTCGACATATTCGACTTCGGAGATAATCGCAGCTCGCAGCAGCGTCTGACGCTGTTCCTCGCCCCCCTTCCACAGTCCTTTGTCCTGGCTGCGGCGACAGGTCACAATGACGGGCGTCGGCCGCTCTTTGAGCAACCGGGTCAAGTCGGGAAGATGGGATAAAAAATCAAGCCGTAATTCCACCAATTCGGCACCGCGCTGAGCGAGCAACTGGTGCTCGGCAATCATCATTTTGTGCCGGGTACGGCCGAGACTGACGCAAATCATCGAAACTGAACCTGCATCCTGCGATCAAACCGGGAATTCAATTGCTCGACACCTGGTGCGTCGGCAAATTGAATCTTAACGATCGCAACGACGGGACACCAGAACGGAAGCGGTGTTGGGAAAATGACGAATGACGAAACCCGAATGACGAAAGCAGATGATACGATGACATCCCGAAAGGTTGTAGTTCTGGTCGGTCCGTCGGGTTGCGGTAAGACTGCAGTCGGAAAACAGCTGGCAGAGGTGTTGGACGCAGTATTTCTGGATGCGGATGATTTCCACACGGCTGAGGCCAAGGCCCTGATGCATACAGGGCATCCGCTGCATGACGAACAACGCCATCCGTGGCTGGAACGGGTCCGGGCGGCAGCGGTGCAGGCTAGCGCCCAGTCGATCGTTGTTCTCGCCTGTTCCGCATTGAAGCCCGAGTTCCGCCAGTTCTTGAGTGCGGGTGAGGCGAATTGGAAATTCGTGGCACTGGAGGTCGAAGCGAGCATACTTCGCGATCGTCTCGCCCAGCGTCAGGGGCACTTCTTTCCCGCTTCCATGCTCGACAGCCAATTGGCCGACTGGCATCCGCTGAGCCCAGAGGAGGGATTTTCGGTTGATGGCAGCCAGCCAATCGCAGCCGTCGTGGATGAGATTCGGTCCCGGTTCGATCGCGACGGGATTCTGTAACAGAACTCATTCGAGTGCCGGCAGTCTTGGTCGTTGAAAGTAATGACGCGCAGCATCTTCGCATCACGCCGTTGCCGAAATCCCCCCGAATCAAGTTCACAAGCCGCCTGAGCGCGACGCATTTCGAGTTGAAAACCTCGGAAAACACGGCCTCTCAGCTCAATTGACGTGAGCCATGCTATCAATGGCATCTGTTTTGCAAAGGAACCTTTACACGGCGTTATTTTGCAAACGCGTACCTACACGATTTCGGGGCACCTACATGTCGTCTACCAATACCGATCACCGTCTCGCTTCCGACCCGGCGAACGCGTCGCAGGCAGGTCCAACGCCGCTGGACACTCTGCGGGCGGCCGAAGGAATGCTGAATGCTGAGCTCAATGAATTGCCGCTGGTCAGCGTCGTCATCCCCACTTACAACCGGGCCAGGGTAGTGGAACGCGCCTTGAAGACGGCTTTCGACCAGACTTATCGCAACATGGAAATCATCGTCGTCGACGATGGCTCCACGGACGATACCGAAGCGGCCCTGGCACCGTACAAAGAGCGCATTCGCTATTACTATCAGAAAAACGGAGGAGCTTCGGCGGCTCGCAACCGTGCGATTCAGGAGTCCCGAGGCAAGTACATCGCGTTCCTGGATTCTGACGACGAATGGTTACCGGCCAAGATCGAAAAACAGGTTGCGCTCCTGGAAGCCCGTCCTGATTTGTCGTTCGTGGCCTGTTTGTCGACGAACGAAAACCGGACCTATACCGGATATGACGATTACGACAAGCAGTTTCTGAAGTTTATTCAGCAGCCCTTCACGCAGAACATGACGCGCTACGTCGTGCGGCGTGAATGCTTCGAGAAGCACGGCTTGTTTGACACGTCCATCCACGGTCCCGAGGATTGGGAGCTGTGGCTGCGACTCTTGAAACAGGGTTGCCGCTTCGGTTTTGTCCCCGATGTCCTGATGATCTATACCGAGAGTGAAGATGCCATCAGCAGCCGGCCGTATGCGATGCTGGCCGGTGAGAAGATTATCCGCGAACGGTATGTCGAAACTCTCCCCGGCGTGTGGCAACGCTGGCGACTGAGCTGCCGGTTTCGGGCCAGATCCTACATGAACGCCGCAGTTTCCTTCCGCGAACAAGGCCAGAACTGGAAGAGCCTGGGCTACATGCTGAGCTCCATCCTGATCAGCCCAATGGGGCCGCGGAATAATTTGCGTCTACGCGTGCTGGCCGGCACCATATGCACACCCGTCCTCAAGAGGCTTCGACGAAAGCGGAACGCTCGTTGAGGCCGTGGGACGGGTCTCCAGGCCCGTCAGAGTGCCGTAACATTCGACCAGACAGAGATTCGGCCCTCGGGAGCTTCGCGCAGCGCACGAGTTCCTTTGCAGGTAAAACGTTCTTGAATGCTCCTAGTCGATAATGATTGGCAACTCGTGCGCTGCGCGAAGCTCCCGAGGGTCGATCCTTTTTCACGATGCTGGTTACGGCACTCTGACGGGCCTGGAGACCCATCCCACGAATTCGCGTGGCGTCTAGACATCTTCACTGTGGCGAAAAATTGACATTCGCGACTCGTGACCTATTCTCGATTGATGCGAGCTCCTGGGCAAACGTTGTGTACAACGTGGCTCGCCATCATTACGACGTCTCTCGTCAATGGGCATAACATGGTTGCAGCAACGGTCAATGTGACATCCGAAAAGTGTCCGATGTGCGGCTCGGCTTCCAACCGCACCGTCTGCGAACGGCCTTGGGTGGGGCGCCGCTGGGCGTTGACCCAGTGTCGGGCCTGCAGCCTGAATTTTACTGCACCGATCCCGACTCAAGAGGATATCGTCGCGTTCTACCAGGGCGATTATCATTCCGAATTGCGTACCCAGGTGGGGACGGAAAAGGCCTTCGATTCCAAGTATCAACGCTATGCCGATGCCCTCGGGCGACATTTGCCTACGGGACGCGTAGTCGATGTCGGCTGCAGTACCGGATTGCTGGTTCGCAAATTGTGCGATCGCGGGTATGACGCCGAGGGGATCGAATTCAATGCGGAGAGTGCCGCGTGGGGCCGCGCGAATTACGATGTCATCATCCATACGAAGCCACTGGAAGAATGCTCCTACGGTCCCGAATCACTGGATGCCATCCTCTTCACGGATGTCCTGGAACACACGCAGCACCCGCGTGACTATCTGCGCGAAGCAGGGCGACGACTGGTGCGGGGCGGGGTGGCCCTGGTCACTTTTCCGGACATCTGGTCGGTTGAATCGCGCTATCAGTACCTGTTGTCGAAACTGTTGCGGCGCGACTGGTTGTGGGGCAATTGCCATATTCCCCTGCATGTCTGGGAATTCACCCGAGCGACAGCCGTGGCGTGCTTCGCCGGGGCCGGTTTTGAAGTGGTCGAGTTCCGCAGAACCCAGCCCGCGCCTGAACCGGTCGACTCGCTGGCCTTAAAACTTCTCTCGGCACCCACGAAGCTGTTGTCCTGGCCGGTACTGAGCAGCCTGTTCGGAACGCAGATGGAGTTTGTGATCCGAAAGATTTAGAATAGCCTTGTGATTTCGACGTGACGGGAGGGCGAGGCTCCTGCCGAGCCTAAGACGACCGCAGGTCGGCGTCCGCCGGAGGCATTCGTTCGATGCCTCCGGCGGACGCCGAGCTAAAGCTCGTGCTAGGCTCGGCGGGAGCCTCGCCCTCCCATCGAGTTTGGATTGAATCGTATTTAGTATCAACCTTCCGGGGCCTGTAGACCGTTGAAAGTCGCCTCATGCATATCGTGATGATTGGTACCGGCTACGTGGGACTCGTAACCGGCACGTGCCTCGCCGACAGCGGAAATGACGTCGCCTGTGTCGATATCGTCGCGTCCAAAATCGAGAAACTGCGCCGCGGTGAAATTCCCATCTACGAACCGGGCCTGACCGAACTCGTCCTGCACAACGTTCGCGCCGGACGCCTGACGTTTACCACCAATGCTGCGAATGTTGTCCCCGAGGCGGATTGCGTGTTCATCGCAGTTGGAACTCCTCAAAGCGAATCGGGAGCCGCCGACCTGACCGGATTGTGGAAGGTCGTGGATTCGCTGGCACCGATGTTGTCGAACCGCACGATTGTCGTCATCAAGAGCACGGTCCCCGTGGGAACAAATCGCGCCGTCGCCGAACGACTGAAAAAACTGACCGGACGCACGATCGACGTCGCTTCGAACCCCGAATTTCTGAAAGAAGGCTGTGCGATCGACGACTTCACCAAGCCTGACCGGGTTGTGGTGGGGGTGGAGCGTCCCGAAGTCGCCGCCGTGCTGCACGACTTATACCGGCCATTTCTGCGGACTGAGCACCCCTTCCTGACGATGGGGCTCGAAAGTGCCGAAATGACCAAATACGTCGCCAATTGCCTGCTGGCGACCAAGATCAGCTTCATCAACGAGATGGCCAATCTGTGCGAGCATGTCGGGGCCAATATTAACGAAGTGCGCCGTGGAATCGGGCATGACCAGCGGATTGGATTTTCCTTCCTGTTCCCGGGTGTCGGCTATGGCGGTTCGTGTTTCCCCAAGGACGTCCGGGCTCTGATGAATGTCGCCGAGCGCCACGAGTTGGAACCGCGGATTCTGTCAGCGGTCGACGTCACCAATAATGCTCAAAAGCAGGTGCTCTTTCACAAGGTGCAGGACCACTTCAAGGGTGATCTGGCGGGACGCACCATCGCCCTGTGGGGCCTGGCGTTCAAACCTCGAACAGACGACATCCGCGAGGCTCCGTCGCTGACGGTCATTGATTCGTTGTTACAGGCCGGGGCCAAAGTCCGCGTCCACGATCCGATTGCGATGGACAACGTTCGCGCGCTGTACGGAGACAAGCTGACGTATTGCGACAACATGTACGACACGCTCAGCGAATCCGACGTCCTGTTGATCGTGACCGAATGGAGCGAGTTCCGGAACCCGAATTTCGACCTGATGAAACAGCGTCTCAAGCAACCGGTAATCTTCGACGGCCGCAATCTCTACGAGCCATCGGTCATCAAGCAACTGGGATTCACGTACTCTGGAATCGGTTTGAAGTAAACAGCGTTCGGCACAGCCGAATGCCGTAGCCCGACTCTCTGAGTCGGGAGCTCCGACTCAGAGAGTCGGGCTACGTTCCTGGCCAATTCTCACCCACAAACGGCAGTTCCGGCAATTCAATCAAATGGTTGTACTTGTGCCCGGTTCCCGTGTTAAACAGCACGACGCGTTCGTGCGGCTTTAACCAGCCCGTCTGCAACAATTGCTGCGCAGCTTTCCACACCGCGCCTCCTTCGGGACATGCGTAAACTCCCTGCAATCGCGCCAATTCACGGACGCCCTTCATCAGATCGGCATCGCTCACGGTGACCGCCGTGCCGCCGCTTTCACGTAGCACGCGCAACATCAAAAAGTCACCCACAGCCGCGGGCACACGCAGACCTGATGCCACCGTGGCCGCATTCGGAAACATTTCCGCAAACTCACTACCGTTGTTGAACGCCGTGACAATGGGAGCACACTGTTCCGCCTGCACGACCACCATCCGCGGCCTCTGCGATCCGATCCAGCCGAGGCGTTCCATTTCGTCAAACGCCTTCCACATGCCGATCAGACCCGTTCCACCGCCCGTGGGATAGAAGATGACATCCGGCAAGGGCAGGGGCCCCGACTGAACATTCAATTCGGCAGCAAAATCGAGGGCCAGTTCGTAGCCCATCGTTTTCTTCCCCTCCAGCCGGAAGGGTTCTTTCAGTGTCGACAGATCAAACCAGCCGAACTCCTGACATCCCTTCTTGACGAGCTTCCCGCAATCGCTGATCAGTCCCCGGACCAGATAAACATTCGCCCCACCCACAACCGATTCGAGGATGTTTGCGGGTGGCGTGTCGATCGGCATGAAGAGATGGCACTCGAGCCCCGCCTGAGCCGCATAGCTCGCCGCAGCACCGGCCGCATTCCCCGCCGAGGGCAGGGCGACGGCACGCACACCCAGTTGCACGGCGCGAGTGATCGCGGCCGACATTCCCCGGGCCTTAAAGCTGCCGGTGGGATTGAACGATTCATCTTTGATATAGAGACTCTCGAACGGAGCAAACTCACCCCGCCGCTGACACCGCAGCAATGGAGTCAATCCTTCACCGAGCGACACGGCTTGGCTGACGTCGGCCACGGGTAGCACTTCGGCGAATCGCCATAATGAGCGTGTCGTCCGCGAACGAACCCGTTCCGGCGTAAATCCCGCCGCGCGAATCGCATCCAGGTCATAGCCCGCCAGGAGCGGCTTGCTGCATTTCACGCAGAGATTCTGGAGTTGATCAATCGGGTGCGAAGCTCCGCAGAGCCCACAAGTTAACGAACTATGCACGACGTTGCCCGCTTTCTGATGACCGAAATTCAGACCGTTTATGGCCGATGCACGATGATAGCAACGGGTCGGCAGCGAGAAAACCTGCTTCCTTCAAGTCGGCAGGGCAACGCAATGGGATATTTCGGCGCGATGGGAGGGCGAGGCTCCCGCCGAGCCTAAGGCGACCGCAGGTCGGCGTCCGCCGGAGGCCTCCGTTCGATGCCTCCGGCGGACGCCGAGCTAAAGCTCGTGTTAGGCTCGGCAGGAGCCTCGCCCTCCATCGACGTGTCTCCGTGGTGCAATTCTTACCCCAGAAGTCATCCCAAACTCCGGGCCGCCTTGCGAAATACCACGGGGTAGCTAAACTTCGGCGTGTTCCCCCCAGACATTTTCGGCCCATCTAGTCGGGCCTCTAAAACCGTGAGGATCTGCTGTGAGTCAAGTGGCGTTCTTGTTCCCCGGACAGGGGGCTCAACATGTGGGCATGGGTAAGGCGATCGTCGAAAAATCTCCGGCCGCGCGAGCATTGTTCGATCAAGCGGCAGAGATTCTGGGCTACGACCTGGCCTCCATCTGCTTCGAAGGTCCGGCAGAGAAACTCGACACGACCGAAATCAGCCAGCCTGCGATCTATGTCACCAGCCTGGCCTGCCTGGAAGTGTTGAAGGCCGAACAACCCGATCTCGTAGCCAGTTGCCAGATGACGGCCGGGTTGAGTCTGGGGGAATACACCGCATTGGTATTTGCCGGCGCGATGTCGTTCGCAGACGGACTGCGAGTCGTCCAGAAGCGCGGTCAGGCGATGCAGGCCGCGGCCAATGCAACGCCCTCGGGAATGGTCAGCCTGTTGCTGATGGATCGCGACAAGGTCCTGGAACTCTGCCGTCAAGCCAGCGAAGTCGGGTCGATTCAGATCGCCAACAATCTGTGTCCGGGAAACATCGTGGTGTCCGGAACGAAGGCGGCTTGTGAGAAGATCGCGGCACTCGCTCCCGATGCGGGCGGCCGAGCCATTCCACTCACGGTCGCGGGTGCATTTCACACCGCCATCATGAAGCCCGCCGACGATCAACTGGCCGCCGCTCTGGCGAATGTCGAAATTCGCCCGCCACGGATTCCCGTGATTTCCAACGTGGATGCCCAAGCCCATTCGGATCCGGCCGAGATTCGGCAGATCCTGGTCCAACAAGTCCTGAATCCCGTCTTGTGGGAAGATTCGATGCGACTGCTGTTGTCGCAAGGCATCGACAAGATGTACGAAATCGGCCCCGGAAAGGTGCTGAAGGGGTTAATGAAGCGAATCGATCGCAAGTTGGATATCGAAACGATTAACGATTCGCCGTGAGACCCCCGTGGCGGACGCTGCCAGCGTCCGCGAATCACCGACGCTAGCAGCGTCGGCCACGGGGCTGCTACTCGAGTCCCTCGAAGAGTGCGCTACCAATCCGGACAAACGTGGCGCCCTCTTCGATCGCGACTTCAAAATCTCCTGTCATGCCCATCGATAGATCGGTCAAATCATTCCATTCGCTTGGTCTGTCGGCGCGCAGTTCATCGCGTAGGTTTCGCAGTGTTCGAAATGCGGGACGCGCGTTTTCGGGATCATCGCTGGCCTCGGCCATCGTCATTAATCCGCGAATCCGTGGGCCTAGCAACATTGACAAAGTCTTCCACTCGGACCGCAATTCGTCGGGACTAAATCCGTACTTCGTAGCTTCGCCGGTGACGTTGACCTCCAATAACACCTGAGTTTCATAACACAACTCCGATGCGCGCCGACCAATAATGCTATACAGTTTTTCGGAGTCCACCGAGTGAATCCATGGGGCGTGCGGAATCACGGATTTGACTTTGTTTGTTTGCAAATGACCAATTAAGTGCCAATTGACCGATTGAAGAGAGAGTTTAGTCGCGCGTTCAATCAACTGTTGGGGATGATTCTCCCCCAATTGCGACACCCCCATTTCGGCGAGGGCTTCAATCCATTCCACTTTCGCGTACTTTGTAACAGCAACCAGAGTCACATCATCCCGTTCACGGCCCGCACGAGTACAAGCCTGCCCAATCCGTGCTTCCACGGATTCGTAGTTTTCTCGCAATTTCCGGATAAAGTCGGACATGAATTTAGGCTTTCTGACGACTGACGGCTTCGACATTCTGAATGTCTTACATTGTAGAGTCTCGGCACTAAAAACGTATGTTTCGCGAAACCAGCCAGGTGAGCCGGGTGCCGTCAGGTCCCGGTCCGAGCGTAAGGACAAGTCTCGTGCCACTGTTTCATGACCGTACTCGGTCATTAAGCAGTGCTCCCCAGCGACCCTCAACAAATCCGCGAATTACAGGTTAAGACAGCACTGCTTAGCGACTGAGTACAGTCGCGAAACAGTGGCACGAAACTGGGTTAGTCCCAACATCATGCAAGGTTATTTAGCCCACGGTTCGAGCATCACCCGACTCAAACTCCCAACTGAACCGGACGCTAACGCGTGCCGGCTGATTTGGTCTAACTGCGATTTGAGGCTTAAACCGACTACCATTGTGCTGACACCGCCCAGTTCGCCTGATTTCACTGGAGGTTCGCCCGACTCTCGAGAGTCAGGCTACGACATGCACTTTGTCGCTGAACGGCGATCATCTATAGTGTGTTGCGGCTGTCGTGAGGTTCGCTCAGCGGAAGCCATTGATAGCGCCCCCGTATCCGGAAGTCCCATCCAACGAGATTGATTCGAAATGGCCAAGGCTAAGAAAACGACCGCGACGACAGAGATCACACCCGCCCCTCCTGCCAAAGAAGTTCTCGCCGAGGGCAAGTATCTGCGCCTGGTCAAGCAGGGCCATTGGGAATTTGCCGAACGCAACAACGCCACCGGAGCTGTCGTCATCGTCGCTCTGACCAACAAGGGCAAGTTGCTGCTCACCGAACAGTATCGGACTCCCGTGCAGGCCAGGGTGATCGAATTGCCGGCGGGCTTGGTCGGTGACATTCCCGGCGAAGAAGACGAAGCCTGGGAGTTGGCTGCTCAGCGGGAATTGCTGGAGGAAACGGGCTATTTCGCGAAGAAAATCAAGCCGTTGGCTGCCGGTCCGATCTCGGCTGGTTTCGGGACCGAAATGATTTCGTTCTTTCTCGCTCAGAAAATTGAAAAGAAGGAGAAGGGCGGGGGAGTTGAAGGAGAAGACATTGTCGTTCACGAAGTGGCTTTGGATCGCCTGCCCGCCTGGCTGAAAAAGAAAGCACGGCAAGGTTTGATGATTGACCCGAAAGTCTTCGCGGGACTTTATTTTGCGTTGCAGTACGCCCCGAAGTCTTAAGTGCGTGTTTGCGATGGGAGGGCGAGGCTCCCGCCGAGCCTAAGACGACCGCAGGTCGGCGTCCGCCGGAGGCCGGGTTGTTAGAATGCCTCCAGCGGACGCCGAGCTAAAGCTCGTCTTAGGCTCGGCGGGAGCCTCGCCCTCCCGAAATCGTTTTTATACAAACAGCCCCCTGCGCTATCGATTGCGTGACAGTACGTCCGCACGCTCACCGCGCAAATATCCGCAATAATCGCCGATTTGTCTCGAAATCGGCGCGTAACGCCGCCTAAGATGGCGATCAATCACTTTGTACGCGAGGCTCTGTCCGGTTCTGGACTCATTTTCAAACTGGTTTCGCTCTGCTCATTCCTTCCAAACCCACAGGTTGGCCTTGGAGCAACGACATGGAAATCGATTCCGACTTTAAGACTTTGTTCGATGAGGCCAAGGCGCAACTTAAGCACCGCCACTTCGACCAGGCGATCGCGTTATTTGAGAAGGCTCAGCAGATCGACCCGGACGACCCCGATCTGCACGAAGCATTCGCCACCACTTATGTGCTGAAGGGGGACATTGACGCGGCGATCGATCAATTCAAACACGTCACTCTGCTGGACCCACGCCGGGCCTCCACTTTTGTGAATCTCGGCGCGCTCTACAATCGCGTGGGAGAATTCCAGAAGGCGGTCGAAGCCTGCCGGAAGGCGGTGCAACTCGACAAGAAGTCAGCCGACGGTTACTACAACCTCGGGATCGCACACCGCAAGTTACATCAGCTCAACCTGGCGGTGCCGGCCTACCGCGAGGCGGTCCGGATCAACCCGCAATTGACGGTCGCCCATCAGAATCTCGGGAATGTCTTTCTCGATATGGGCAATGCCCGCGAGGCCATCGCACACTTCAAACTGGCCCTGGCCATTGAACCTGATTTCGCCAAAGCCAAAGCGGGTCTGGAGAAGGCTCAGTTGCTGAAAGAACAGGGCAAGACCGCTTTCAGCCCGTTCGGACGCCTGGTCGATACGGAAGCCGTCGCCGCCCGCCAGGAACAGGAATTAGAGGCATCCAGCCTGCGCAATCTGACCGATGAGGAACGCCTGGAAGACCATCAGATCCTGCAGGTGCTCAATCTCGGCATTGCCCGGGCGGCGCGTGAGTTGCGAGATCAGCTCAAGAATAAACTCGTCCCCGAGATTATTGAGCTCGATCGATCTGTGGGTACTGAGGTCAATTTTCAAGCCACGCAACTGAAGTTCAAGCCGATCGCCAATTACTTTCAGACAGCCAGTCGCAAGCTGCAGTCCGCCGTGCAGGAATTGCGAGACCATGAACAACGGATGTTGGCGAAACAACGGAAGTAGCTTTTCTGTAGCGGAATCTCGTAAGAGTTCCGCGGTAGTCTCCAGACTTCCAGGCGGAACTCTCACGAGATTCCGCTACACAGGTCAGGCTACAGAGTTGCTAATCGTCATGCCCGCCCTGAGGCGGCCGTCGCGATGTCTTGCGATCAGACTGTTCGCGTTTGGACTGCAATCGTCGTTGCACGCTGCCGCGTGATGGACGAGTCCGTTTTCGCGGTGTCGGCGGGACCAGGACCGTGACGATCATCTGGCGGAGTCGCTCGAGGCAATCTTCCGCATTGCGAGTTTGATCGCGATAGACTTGCCCGCTGATCACCACTTCGCCCAGGACCGTGATTCTCGGCCGGTAACGGCTGAGAAAACGCAGCTTGACCGGTTCCGGCAAGTGAGCCGACTCCGTGACGTTCCAATGCAGGATGGCCTTGGAATTCACCTTATTGACATTCTGTCCGCCGGGACCAGCCGAGCGCGCGTAGGTGAAGTGCAATTCTTCGTCGGGAATCTGAATCTCGGCGTTAATTTCCAACATAACAGCATCACCAGCGGACACTCAAGCCGCGACCAAAGGGCAAATCACGGCCCCGAACCGTTGAGCGATGCTATGTCGTAAGACACCTGACTGACAAGCCGCTTTCCAGACCCCTGAGACATTTTTGAGGCAAGAAAGGTTCACGCGAAGAGTTGTGGTGATGTGTCGTGGGACGGGTCTCCAGACCCGTCTGAGCCTGTAACAACTGACGCGACATGGATTAATCCCCTCGCGAACTTCACGAAGCGTGCAACGTAGATCAATCAATACGGCCAAGTGCTTTGCAAAACGTAGGAATTCGGGTGCCACTGGCTATGCCAGTGCTTCGCCGGACAGAGAGTCGATAGACCACGAGCACTGGCACAGCCAGTGGCACCCGAATTCTAGGCCATATTGAAGCGGGCGGACCTCGGTACCGAAATCAAACAGTCCGTTGCGCGAACTTCGCGATGGATGAAGTTCTTCGGAGTTGAATGGTTACAGGCTCAGACGGGTCGGAGACCCGTCCCACGAAATTGCCACCGCAAACTCACTCCGTCGCCGACAGCCCGAAGGTTAGATTGGCGACCGATTCGGCTTCGAAACTGTCGTAATACCCGCCGCACTCCTCGGCTCGGACGAATAGCCACAGGATGACGTCGTCGAGATACGGGTGGTCGGCGCGATCCTTGCGTGCTAATTCGGCACAATACCGGAAGTTATGGCCGGTGGCCTCGGGGTTCTCGAGCAAATGAATGTGGAAGCCGCGATCCTGAACCTGCTTGAGAAACTGCGCGCGACTTTCCACGGTGGGAAAGTACGTCCAATGGCAGATAGGACGTGGGATTTCCAGGGAATCCCCCATTTCCGCCGCTGCCGCCTGGCGTTCATGAGTCGTCAACATCTGGAATTCGGCACGATTCGGATACAGCTCGTCGAAATACACGCTCCATTCCGGATCGCGCGTCCGAGTCAGACGAAACTTATAACCGGGATGGTGCCCCATGGCCTCGGCGACGACCGCATCGGGTTCGCAACTCGCCGGTGCGTAGAAATAGAATTTCATCTGCCCCTTCGTGAGTTCCCGCGCGACGAACTTCGCCGCACACTGTTCGCCCAAGGCTCTGACCAGTTTGCGGTCCAACTCGTTCAGGATTTGACGCTCGCTGGTACTTCCCATCCCGTGCGCCGCGGCATCGTGCATCGGAATGGTAATTCGTAACAGGCAGGGGGCGTCGTTTAGCGGAGCGCGGTCGCCGATGGCGAGATTCACAATCACCGACGACAGGCGGCGACCAATCCCGCGAAAGAAGGTCCCAAACTCTTCGAGACTACTAGCCATAACGTGATTCCAGGATCGAATGGAGGCATCAAGTCGATCTCCGGGACAGGGAGGGGAAACTGTCGCAGAAATGAGCAATGTTAAAGTCTAGCTTACAGATTTGCGCAAAATTGCTCAGTTTGTCGGAGAACGCACAAATCCACTTGAACAACACCTGCAACAAGAGTGCAGTAGACTATTGCCATCCCTGTAATTATCCACATTTTGTCTTGAACTGTTTGAACTGCGAGGTATTCACCTCAAACCCTAGCGTACAGACAGGCTTTCAGGTCAACCGGACTATTGATCTCTTGATCCAGCCCACCCGACGCGTTCTGAGAGACCGGCAACAGCGCGAGTCGATTGAGCAACGACAAACAGGCATCTAAGTCCGGCGGGACTCACAACATATTCCAGCGCCTCTTGTTCTCAACGGCCATTCCCGTCTATAATTGACTGTCTTGAAACAATTATTTATCGGGTGAGTTCGGACCAGTGACCGTAGGTGGTCCGTCTGGAGTCTCCCGGGTTGGTCGAGGTTTTTCCCTGAATCTTGAGCAGGGGACCCGATCGCGGACCATTTTGAAGGAGACGGCTGTCACATGTCAGTCACCATTACCGAAAAAGCGGCGAAGGAAGTCAAACGCGTCATCGAGGACCAGAAGTTCGCTTTGGACAACACTGTTCTGCGAATCGGAATCCTCGCCGGTGGCTGCAGCGGCTATCAGTACAAGCTGGGCTTCGACACCAAGGACGCCATCGACGAATCCAAGGACCAGGTCACCGAGCAGTTCGGGATCGCAGTGGCAGTCGACAAGCGCAGTGCACTCCACCTGGACGGCACGCAGCTCGACTTCTTCGACGGTCTCGAGAAGCGCGGCTTCACGTTCAACAACCCGAACGTGACCAAGAGCTGCGGTTGCGGCAACAGCTTCTCTTCGTAGAGTGTCATAGATCATTTCGTGATCGAACACGGCCCCGTGGCAGACGCTGCTAGCGTTTGCGTATCGACGCCGTCAGCGTCGGCTACGGAGCTATGAAGATTTAGAAATCACTAGAGATCAAAATACAAACGACGGCTTGACTGATCCTTCAGTCAAGCCGTTTTTGTTTGTCGCGTGAGTTCCTGCAGACCAGTGATATAATCGGCACTGAAAACTCGCTTTTGCTATCGCCACCGTGAGCGGCACGGCGCTAGCCGCCGGTTCTTCCAGTGAAATCGACACGTACAAAACCGGTGGCTAGCGCCATTCCACTCACCAAGTGAGTACCATTTGGCTTCCGCCACCCGGCTCACCTGTTTCGCAGGTGGGGCAGGTCGGTGATAAATTGCCCGTTGACCTTGGTAAAATGACATGGCTCCCCCCACTGCTGCTGCAACCACGCCTCCCGCCACCGAAACGACATTCGGACCAGCTCACTTCGTCAATCGCGAACTGAGTTGGCTCGAATTCAACGCACGGGTCCTGGAAGAGGCCGAGGACGATACCAATCCTCTGCTGGAGCGGGTCAAGTTCCTCAGCATTTTCAGCAGCAATCTCGACGAATTCATGATGGTTCGCGTGTCGGGCTTGCGGTCGCAAGTGCATGGCGTCACCGAGCCGGAAGATCCGATCCCCGATCAGCTCAGTGCGCGTGACCAGTTCGATTTGACCCACCAGCGCACCCGCGAACTCGTGGCCCGGCAATATGCCTGCCTGAACGACAAAATCCTGCCCAGCCTGAAGAAAGAGAAAATCCGGCTGCTGTTGCCCGAGGATCTGAACGCCAAGCAGCAGGAGTTCATGGAGGAGTACTTCGAGCAGACCGTCTTCCCCGTGCTGACGCCGATGGCCATCGATCCCAGTCATCCGCCGCCCCACTTGCGAAATCGCGGCCTCTACCTGGCGGCCATCATTCAACAAAAGGGTGTCCGCCTGGGTGGTCCCCGACGGCTGCTGGCTGTCGTGCAGATCCCGAATGTCCTGCCCCGTTTGATCCGCCTGCCGGGCGAGGGTGCCGACTTCGTGATGCTGGAGAGTTTCGTCGGCTCGCGGCTCGAGCAGCTTTTCGGTGGCTCCACGATCCTGTGCTGGACCGTCATGCGGATGACGCGCGACGCCGATCTGGACATCGACGGTGACCAAGTCCTGCAGGATTTGTCCAAAGCGATTGAAGAAGGCCTGCGAGCCCTCCGCACCCGCGACGCGATCCGCCTGGAAGTCGCCGCGGGCACCAATCCGCAATTGATCGAAGCCATTCGGCAGCCGCTGGAGCTCCTGGATCAGGAAATCTATGAAATCAGCGGACCTCTGGATCTGACGTGCCTGATGTCGCTGTTGTCGGTCGAAGGCTGTGCACAACTGAAGGATGAGCCCTTCACGCCGCGCCGACCGACCGGCCTACCTGAAGGCTGCGACGTTTTTCGCGAAATCCGCCGCCGGGACATCCTGGTCCATCACCCGTACGAATCGTTCCAGTGCGTCGTCGATTTCATCAATCAAGCGGCCACCGATCCGGACGTACTGGCCATCAAGCAAACCCTCTATCGCACGGGCAGCGAGAGCCCCATCATCAAGGCCCTGATCAGCGCTGCGGACAATGGCAAGAATGTCACCGCAGTCGTGGAATTGAAGGCCCGCTTTGATGAGCACACCAACGTCAACTGGGCTCGGCAGATGGAACGGGCCGGGGTCCATGTCGTCTATGGATTTCTGGATCTGAAAACGCACTGCAAGGTCACGCTCGTCGTGCGCCAGGAGGGGACAAAACTCCGCCGTTATGTCCACCTGGGAACCGGCAACTACAACGCCACGACGGCCAAGATCTATACAGACTTAGGCCTCTTTACGTGTCGTCACAAATACGGGGCTGACGCGACGGCGCTCTTCAACTTGCTGACCGGTTATTCGCGCGGCCACAAGTGGGAAAGGCTGTTTACCTCGCCCCACGACCTGCAATCGAAAATCCTCGAGCTGATCCAGATTGAAACGGATAAGTCCAAGGCGGGGCAAAGCGCGCGGATCATCGTCAAGCTGAATGCGCTCGTTGACAGAACGGTCATCGAAGCTCTCTATCGGGCTTCGCAGGCGGGAGTTCAGATTCATGTCCTGTGCCGCGGCAGTTGCTGCCTGCGCCCGGGAATGAAGGGCATTTCCGAGAACATCCGTGTCACGAGTATCATCGACCGCTTCCTGGAACACAGTCGGATCTATGTATTCGGAGCGGGAGAAGACGCCGACGTGATGCTCTCCAGTGCCGACTGGATGCCCCGCAACTTTGTGCGGCGCGTCGAGGTCATGTTCCCGGTCCTGCAGCCTTCGTTAAAGCACCATATCCTGGATCAGATTCTCCCCACCATGCTGGGCGACAACGTCAAGACCCGCGAGATGCAGTCGGATGGCTCATACCGACGAGTCATCCGCCCTGCAAACACGCCGACGTTACGGGCCCAGATCAGACTGTTAAATGGCCTGCCGATGGAAGATGTTCCGGAGGGAGAAGGGGAGAAATAGGCGAGCCCGGTCGCGTACGAAATCGATGGAAAGAAATATGATAAGACTTCGCTCCCCTCGCCCTGGCCGGAAAAACGAACCGGGCGGGGAGAGGGTTCGGGGG
>JAKFVC010000220.1 GCA_021732415.1 Planctomycetaceae bacterium | reverse complement strand
CCCCCTGCCCCTCTCCCCGGGGTACCGGGGCGAGGCTAGCTAGAACAGGAAGGGGGCTCCGCGTCCCTACGACACCGTACACTTGGTCGTCACGCGCGGCTCAACGACCACCGCCGCACCGCGTTCGCCCGCCTTCCAGCTCATGGCGATGTCGCGTTCCCACATGTTGCCCGCTCCCACCGGGGCCTGCTCAACCTGCAGTGGGAAGTTCTCCATGTACCGCAGTTGCCTGGAGATATCCCCCAGGAACCAGTCGCTGTCGGTCGCCATCTTCGCCGCCAGCAGTTGGCTGCTGACGATCTTGTAGTTGGCGATCGGATTGGCGGCCTGGGTCTCGGTGGGATTGCCGGTGGTTGCATAACCGGGCGTCGTTACCGTGATCTCGGTCGCATCCACAATACGCCGGGCCGTGTACAGATTCTGACGAGCCACCACCAAGTGCTTGGGCATGTTGAGAATCGGCGTGCCGGTATTAGGATCGAGGATTGCCGCGAGTGTTTGCTCAGCCGCGTCGATATCGGTCCAGTCCACCAGCGCGTTGCCGGACGTGATATTGTCCCACGGAGTTCCTGACTGGTACGTGTTATAGATCGTCCCGCGCCAGTTGTACTTGTGGGCCGTTTCGTTCTCGTCGAGGAACGCGTTGATCAGCCGCATTTCCTTGTCGTATCCAAGCCAGCGGCCGATTTCCGCAGCCTTTTCGATGAGTTGACTCGTCCGGTCGAAGAAGACCTGTTCCCGAGTCAGCTCGATCATCATGCCGCGTTTGTGAGTGGTCGGAGTCTGAATCCAATCCTCACTCAAGCCGGCCCGCGGATACGGTTTGCCCTCGGGGATGATCTCGGCGACGTCGCCCATGCGGCCGATCCCGGGGATCACTTCCCCGTTGAACTTCGTCGACACGTTCGGCACGAGATCGGTGAAGACGTAGGCCTCATCGTCGAAGCCCTGCATTACTTCGGTGTAGATGATCTGTCCAGTAATATTGCCGAACATGGCCGTCGTGACCGAGGCCCCGTCTTCCAGCAGGCTTTGGATGCGATACGCACCCGCGCCCCCGTGAGCCGGATTCCACGAGTCCACGATCTCGCGGCCACCATCGACAAATTCCTCCAACAGACGCCGGAACGAGATGCGGCGGCGAAAGTCCTTGTCTTTGGCGATCGCGTCGGAAAACTCTTCGAGGAAGAGTTCTCCTTCACCCTCGCGAGCCCGCAGCTCGAAGTCACGTCGCATCCGCTTTTCGCGGGTCATGGATCGACCCGAATGAAACAACTGCACTGTCATTATCAGCTCCTCACGCCATCACGGCAGGTTGAGCACCAGGGATAGAAAACCGGCCTCAGCGGGCGTTTCGCAACGATGCGCCTCAGCCAGTTACAATTGAAGCCTGTAGGATGGGCACTCTTGCCCGTCTCCCAATCCGAGTCACAAATACAGACGGGCAAGAGTGCCCATCCTACGACTACCGCAAAGTCTTCAGCTTCGCGGTGTACACATTCAAAGTCTCGACCGTCGTCGCGGCCCCGTTCTTCAACCCGACGACCGGCGCCACCGCGATCGCGCTGGTGTAGGTCCATTGGTGCTTGGCCACCAGGATTCCATCGATAAAGAAGAGCACATCGGCCAGCGTGCTCGTGTACGGGATGAACTCAATCCGCAGCGTTTGTTTCGCCGTGCCGCCTGCGGTTTTGAGGTGCTGATCGAGACTGGTGGTCGCGATCAGCCGGGTCGTGGTTTGAGTCCCTCCGACCGACGATTCCACCTGCCAGACGGTATCACCATCCACTTTGAAAAAGACGAGGCCCGTGTAACTGGCAGGAGGGCCGCCGCCGTCATCCAACAGGGCATTCGCTGCGCTAGTGGACATCAACCCGGCGACGACGTTGACGTCATCGACGTTGCCCTCCGCGAATTGCAGCACGGTTTGAAATACGATCGGCTTGAGATTCGTCGGGAGGATGTTCTTATTGGTCCAGCCGAGATACGCCTCATCGTTATCGGCCACAGTCCCGTCGCTGGGAGTCAACGCCACTCCGCCGCCATGCGTCGTCAGGGGCAGTACCGTCCCCGAGTCAGTCAGGGTCGCCGTCCATTGATGGGGCGAAATATACCACAGAAAATTGTCTTCCCAGACGAGAGTCCGGTCCTGGTCGACGAGATCGATTTGATCTAACAGCTTCACAGTCATCTTGAACCACTCCTCCTGCCATCACGGCGGATTTGAGTAATGCGGAATTATCAGCCGGTACGCGCTAGCGTCCGGTTCGGGTTATTGGTTTGTTGGTCGTCGGATCTAGTTCAGAACCGGGGGCTAGCGCCCTGCGGCTGATTGGCCCATAGCAGAGATCGTTTCCAATTCACCGGTACGCCGCCAGCATCGCCTCGGCACCTTTCGCCGGCTTCATCGAACCGCCGGTCACTCCTTCGAGCAACGGAACCGGGGGCGAACGGAACGGCCGCTGGACCGACTTCTTCGGCAAAGCCGACCATTCCTCAATCAAGTCCTGCCGCGTCGCCGGCTGCACGGCTTTCAACAGCTTGACTCGCTTCTCGGTCACCTCTAACCGAGCCCCTTCCAGCAACCGCCGGGCCTCGCGATCCGACTTCACTTCGAGCAACTCGTGCTCGGCCGCGGCCAGGCGTTTCCGCAACACGCTCTCGGTCACCGGGGCATCTTCATCACCGGTATCATCGCCCGTGGCCTCGGGATCAGCCTCGCCCTTGATGATTTGCGTGATCTGCGCAATCTTCTCATCAACAGAAAGATCGGCATTTCGCAGCACTTCGAGGACCATCGTCTCCAGCGCCGTGTCATACGGATCCCCCTCGTCGCCACCGGCTTCGGGAGCCACTTCCGTATCGGAATCAAACGGCATGTCATCCGCTTCCAACAGCCGAGCCAGCCGCGATCGGCGCGAGCCGGCCGGCAATTGATGCACCAAATCCTTCAACCTTCGACGAGCCACAGGAACCTCACTTTCAAACAAGGAGTGAACAGTGGCGGGGTTCTGCACGAGATCAACCGACCGCACACTTTTAATAGATTCCACTATCCGTCGCCCATTCCGCTCGACGACATCGCCCGCGGCATTGTGCGACAACCCAAACCGATCGGGCTTCCGTTCGGCCACTTCAAACAGAGTCTCCGCGAGCGGATGCGACTTGATGATATTCAGGTCGCCATACACCCCGTCGGGCTTCACCGTCACGTTCTCCAGCCACCCAACGCCTTCCTCAACGGTCCGGCTGACATTGGGGGTCGCTCGATTGGGATGATTGGTATTCACCCCCAGCCCCTCATAAATGGCCGCCGCTTCCCGCAGAGCCTGGGGACTATAATCCCGTCCGTTCTTCGAACTCGCCCCCAGAATCTTGACGCCGCGAATCACCCCAGCCTCCCGATCGATCATCGGCCGGCCGGTTTGATAAGTCTGTTCGATAAAGTTCTGCGTTCGTTTCGCCATCTGGTGTTCCCTTCTTCGCACCCGTAGGTCAGGCTGTGCCTGACGTCCCCAGCCGATTCCAATATCTGATTTCCATCCAGATTTATGAATCATCGTCATCGGACTCATCGTCATCGTCGTCGTAATCGCCACCTGTACCATCTGTGACGATGAGAATTTCAGCGTCTGGATACGCGCGGGCAATATCCTCGATGCCACGAGCCGTCGATTCGATGTCTTCTCGCGGGTTGGATTTCGAGATAGCGGCGTCAATCTGGTCGGCCAAGTCCTTCAGTTTTGTGGCGTAACCATGAACTGCAAGATGAGCCAGTTCACGAAACTGCGGATCCTGTCGCCATTGCTGTTCCGCCCATTCGATGAAGTCTCCCCAACCTTTAATCGTCGCGACCTGCCCCAATTCTTCGTCGTCGACAACAGCATAAAGTGTCATTTGGATTTCCTCTTTCGCTTTGACTGAAGGTACCCTTTCCTGGCGTCTGCCTGAGCCGCGATCGCTGGCGGTCCCTTCAATTTACCGAGTTCCGGATCCGCTTTCGCGGCGGCAACACGTTTTAGCCATTCCGCAGTAGGCTTCGCGTTGTCAGGCAAATCTTCCGGTTTCATTTGAACAAATCGGTGAATGTCGGATATCGACTCGATGCGTTTACGCGACTTGATATTTCCAGAGGCAGCGCCATTTGCGAACCAGATCGTATAATTCTTGATTGGTGCGTTCTTATCCTTCGCATACGACTCTCTGCCATCCAGGATCAAAGTATAGATTTGCTGGCCCGAATCGACAAACTCTCGAGACTTACGATCTTGGGCCGCACTTTTCATCCTGAGATCGTCTCCTTCCCTGTCAAGAAGGACTTTTACTTCGAACTGCACCGTCGTGCCGGCTCCATATGACTTTGTGAGATCAGACGGGGCATTGTCTCCAACTGGCTTTGCTCCAAGACGCTTCGCCAGGTGTTCGACAGTTTGTTGCGCCAGTACCTGTCGAGCCTTCGTATTGGACTTGTGTTTTTTGAGCCGCGGTTCGGAACTCGCGGATACTAGTGACGCGGGAGGTTCCGCCTCCGACGGAACTATTTGCTTTGGGTCCGTATCATCCTTTGCCCGAAGTGGCTCAGATTCTGAAGACTTGGAATCTATCGCATTTGCGAACGTCGGTTTCTCGCGCTCCGCAATCCCGATAGGCCTCTTCGCCTTACTACTTCCGGCACCTTGAATCGGTCCCTGCTTGTTCGGCTCCTCACTATCAGCACGCTTCCGACGCCCTTTCTTAAGTTGCTTCGGTAGATTCTTCGGGCAAGGGCCAGGTTTTCCACCCTTTCCGTGACACTCAAACAACGCCTGTTCCGAGAGGCCGAGCGCTGTAGCGGCTGCCTCGCCGCCTTGGTTCGAAGAACATCCCTCTTGACCTTCCGGCGCTGCTCCCAAGGCCACCTCTGCCTCGTAATCCAACCCGTTCTGAGTCGCGGCCGTCTTTCGCGACATCACGCCCAAGCGAATCAAGATCTCCTGACGCTGCACGTTTGCCAGTTCATCGCGAGTCGCAACATCCGGGCATTCGGCTTTGATTTCGATCGTTTGTTCGAGTTCTTCCCAGGTCACGCCGAATTGCTCGAAGGCCCCCAGTTCCCAGCGGATTTGCAGGGCTTTCCAGATCACGCTGACGAAGTGCCGCGAATAGAAGCGTTGTTCCGCCTCGCATGATTTGACGAATGGCGATTCCGCGACCAGCGTGCTTGAGTAGTTCGCGTTGCTGGCGTCTCCGGTAAACATGTACTCGGGCATCGACCAGCGGATCGCCTGCATGCGTTGGACGTATTGCGCCACCACCATGAAGTCGTTGGCTCGGTCACTGCCCATGGGGCCGGGCTTGTATTCCAGGCCGGCACTCAGATCGACGACCGTCCCAGGGCGATACTGCACCACGTTCCGCGAGCGACTTCCGCCCATTGATAGTTGCTGCTGGCTCGTACCGATCTTGTTCTCCCCGAGCATCTGCTCGACGCCAACCCGCGTCGCACCCTGCACATGCTGCCGGACGTAGGCGATCGCCGACTGCACCGCGGCTCCCTCAGCCATGTTTCGTCTGAGCTTTTCTCCACGAGTTGCATCCGCTTCGATCGGATAGAAGTCACTAAATCCGCGTTTTGCATTGCGCGGGACATTCCGCTTGATATGCACCATCCGCGACGCTGGGACATACTCCCAATTGACGCCCGTCTCGTCGGCGACAACGTGATAGCCCAAGGCCACGTCTGGCTCATCCGCTCTCGTATGTACGCCGAACGTCCACGACGACACGAATTCATCGCACGCGATCCCAAACGCATCGGACACCCAGTCTTCTAACTCACGAGACGAAGCTGGCTGCCGGACCTGATCGGGCTCGCAGCGTGAGATCTTCACTCCACCGCAACAACTTGGTTTGAGATGCAGGAACACCTCGCCGTCTTCGATGCTCGAATTGTGGATCTCTCGATCGAACGAGCCGACAAAGTCAGTGTCGTCCAGCAAGGTGTTGATCTCGCGCTGAACGGCGTCCACTAACGGCTGCGAATCCGCGGGCGACAAGTCGGCGGTGTCGTCACGATTTGCGGTGAAGGTGAATCCTTCCCCGATCGTGTAGTTGCACATGGATCGCACCGCACCGACCAATGCGGGCGACACCTGGGCCAGAGTCCGCCCCATGGCTCGGATGACGGCCAGGTCGAACTCGGTCTGATAGATGGGCAGGAATCGTCCGTCGGTTCGGTCGGACAACGTCGTCGCTGGCCGCTGATAGCGGGCCAGCGTCGTGCCGTAGCCGCTGTCATAGTCCTGCAGCCAGCCGGAATCAGTGGTCGCAACTACGTCTCCCCAGGCTTCCAGCAACTGTGCGGCTGGATTCGTGTCAGTGGACATGGTGAGCATTCCCTCGGGCCTTGAACTTGCCTGGTCGCTGGGTGCGTCCGGGCTGAAGGGGAGTATGCCACCTTTTCGAAAAAGCACTGAATTGGTGCGAGGACGTTTGGACGCATAGAACCACACGGAAACAGGCGGTTTTTCCAGCGTTTCACGCCGTAATAGAATTTGCGAGGGTGGTGTGCGCCCTCGAACGCAAGGCTGATTCGGGTGTCGCTGACCTTGGAGTGCGACGGATACTTTTCATGGTCTCTGTGGGAATTCATGGGACTTATGGGACGGATGGGACCAATGGGACTTATGGGACTTGAGTACGATTGCTTCTTCGCGTCGTTTGCTATGACGAAAGGAATGTTGCCGTCATGTGCGCCCTCGAACTCAGCGCCGAGATGCAGAAAGTAGCCTTCACGTTCCGCGTGAAAGCTACTTTCCCATCGTGGACGTCGGGTCTATCGGCGGCTGGC
The DNA here is from genome assembly GCA_021732415.1 of Planctomycetaceae bacterium. Taxonomy (GTDB): domain Bacteria; phylum Planctomycetota; class Planctomycetia; order Planctomycetales; family Planctomycetaceae; genus JAKFVC01. Next base: position 10,905 of record JAKFVC010000220.1, on the reverse strand, counting down.
ATCAATCGAAAAACTCTTGTATTGGGTGCCACTGGCTCGGCCAGTGCTGATGGTCTATCGATCCCCGATCCAGAAAAGCACTGGCACAGCCAGTGGCACCCGACTTCCTGGGTTTTATCGAGGATGTGGCCGTATTGATTGATGCCAGTTGTGCCCCAAGTAATGAGGGCCGGACGCGAAGAGAGTTTTATTGCATTCAACGTCAGCCGCGCGCTGGGCTTTATTCGCGCGGAGCGTGACGGCGCCATGTGCGCCCTCGAACGGGACGCGCAGATCTACGTCACAATGAACTGTTCGTCGTCGTTGCCATGTGGGTTTCCGTCCATCGACTGCAGCAACTCGATCAGCATCTGCAACGCGTCTGGACCGTCATCGTGTTTTCCCGTGGGGAACCATTTCAGTTGATCGACCAGCATTTCCGCCCCGCGACTCCCGGTGCGAAATCGGATTTGCCCGGATGTGAGATACGGCGTTAGCTTCCGGATCCGGACGATCTTTTGTTCGTGGGGATAGAGTTCTCGGATCGGCATGATGAGGTTCCCACTCTGCAACCTCGACCTGAAGATCGGCACGAGGAGTTGCTGGAACATGATGCTCTCGATCCCGACCGAATGTGGTCGAAAGCGACGATAGATCTCGATCCCATCGTCGACGAGTTTTGTTGCGTCGCGGCGTTCAATGTCGGCATCGACATAGATCCTGCCGTCCTCCGCCAGACCTCCCCAGACGTAAGCCGAGTAGTCATTTCGCTCGTTTTGCCCCTTACTGGGGTCCAGGGCCATCGCCTTCAAGGTGAGCGACGGCCAGGTATCAAACCAGATCGAGCCGGGGAATAGCTCGCTACTGAATTCGGTCGCTCCGGCGGCAGCCGCATTGCCCTGTTTTTCCGCTTCGAACGCTGTTTCGCCTTTATCTTCCCGCCAGGTCATGAGGTCATAGAGCGGCTCCTTCTCCGGCCAGAGGAGTTCCGCTCCCCGGTCCATCTCGGCCCGGCGTGCTTCATAATACTCGCGTGCGGTTTTCTGTCGGTGCAGCGTATCGACCGAGAAATCACGGTACTTGGTCCGCCATTCGTCCCACAGGTCCTGTCGGGTGGGAGGCCTCATTAAGGCCGCAAACGATTCGAACTGCCAGCCGGGGATGTTCTTGATCTTCTGCAGGGCATCTTCGGGATGCAGGGCAGTGCCGACGAACAACACGTTGCAGTGCTCACTGCCGCAGGGTAGCAGCGCCCGGTTCAGCCATTTGAAGACTTTGTTTCGTTGTGTGGCCGATTGCACCGCTTCGTCGTTCTCGAGATCGTCGATGATGATCAACCCGGGACGGTGCGGGCCGTGCGTTCGCCCCCGGACTTTCCTCCGAGTCCCCAAGGCTTCGATCTTGATATCATTATTAGTGATAATATACGACTGATTCCAGCGGCGTCCGATTCCGCACGCTTGGGGGTAAGACTCCGCCAGCGCCTGATTTTCTTCCAGCTCTTTCTTGACTGCGGCAAGGTTCTGATAGCTTTGCTCGGACGAGTCGCCAATCAGCAGGATATAGTGTTCAATCTCGTGGCACACGCAGAACAGCGCATACAGTTTGCTGGTCCAGGTCGTCTTGGCTCCGGAACGGGGTGCGACGATGGCGTGGTAACTGGGCCGCCCGAAATGTTTCCATTGCAGGATTTCCGCCAACCGCACGTGTAGTTTGGAGGATGGCAGCGTGAAGTAGTGGGGAAAGAAACGATGTCCCCAGTCAATGAGTTGAGGGGGAAACTCGCGTGCAAACCTCTGCTGGATCTCGCCATCGCCGTAAGCGCATTCCTCGGGCGAGAATTCGCCTTGAACCTGCTGATAGCGTTGCATCACGTCAATGAATGCGTGCCGGCGGATTTCGACGGCGTTCGAGGGGCATGCGGCCAGAGGCGGTCTATCGCCGTTCAAGGTGAAATCTCCTGTCGTGTGTTGATCGGGGAGCGTGGCCAGGACCGCCAAACTTCTGGGCGCGTTCAGCTACGAGCTCTTCGCAGCTCCCCGCGCGATGACGGCTTCCGCTTGACGGATCATTGCTTCGAGATCCAGTCGCGGCGGTGCGATGTCCAACACGGCGGCCAATGGTTTCTCGATCCCGCGTAACGCCGATTCGCGTTTGTTGCAATCCAGCAGTAAGCGCAGGAAGGCGGCCTCGCCACAGCGAGTTTCTGACGTGACCGACGATTCGTTACCGCCACCACCCCGCGGGCCGGCCTCTTTCGTTTTCTCAACCTTACGGACTTTCGCGGTTTGGGATTGAGCCCAGCCCGACCATGCGGCCTGACGGATCAGGCAGACTTCGTCGAGAAGTTTTTCCACATGCCCCCGCTGCATTTGCGGTTGGCCTCGGCCGCGCTGCTGGAGCTGTTTGTGGATTGTCAGCTTGACCCAGTCCGGTGACCGCGCCAGAGCCTGGCTAATCTGCCACTGCAGTTCGCCGCGCACGTAGCGTAGCCATGCGTCGTCTTCCACATTGAGGTTCTCCACGATCGAATCCGCCGGGTTATCGGCCAGTGGCCCCTGTTGTATGTCGGACATGTCATCAATCCCTCCTTCAGGTGCAGTATGCCAACAGGAGGGAAAACGGCGAAATTGGGAGGCGGGGGCTTAGCCCAATGTGGGATCCTGGGCAAGGTTTGCCGTCACACGACTTCCGCGATCAATCGAACGGTCACCGGACAGGCTGACAGATTACCGGACAGGTTGATTGTTCGCCGGATGGAGCCAATCACGTCAAATGGGTATAATCGGGCCATGCGGAGCCGGCACACAGATTGCATTACCTCATCTGATATCATTCTGCTGTGAGCAGTTTGCGCCTGGTGAAACGCCCCTTCTGAACGCTTCCGACGGCGCCACACATAAGGTTCCACGAATGTATTTTCTGTATGGCGCGAAGACGCCGGGTAAGATCAAGCTGGTTGCCACGTTCGATTCGGAAGAGCAACTTCTGGCCTATGTCGGCTGGGCAACTCTCAGCAAAAACGTCGATGCATCGTCCAAGTTCGAGCAGGGGAGCATGCTCGCCGGCTTCCGTTGGTGGGAGAGGGCCGATAAGGCGCTCACTGATGAGGAATCCGAAGCAGTCACGCACAATCCGTCGAGTACGATGCTGTAGTACGACGACAAAGTAGCCATCGCGCTGCGCGCGAAGGCTACAATTAGACGCGACAATTGTCGGTATATGATTTGCGTTGGTCTCCCTCTATTGAAGTCCAAGTCGGGTCCGGCTCGTCCCTGATAGCATGTTGCTCCCAGTCGCGGCGTTCCGGTCCTTTTTTCAGGCTTGCGGACTGAATACAGGTAAAATACAAGGGGGGATACCAACATGTTTCGACAACTACTCACTCTCGCCGTAACTGTGGGCACACTTTCGTCCACTAGTTTTCTGTTCGGACAAATCGCCGCTCCGCCGGCGGTCGGACCGCAATCCTCGGACGGCAATTCCGCCCTGCGGCGCAATACATTCGAAACCAACAAACCGGTTGCGACTCCCAACACCATCATCATCCCCATTCCATTGTCGGTCGACGCCCAGAAGAGTGCTCTGACTAACATCGACAAGAATATCATCGACCAGGTCGATCAACTGAACGAGAAACTCAAGACGATTCTGCCGGATGAACTGGCGATCCTGGCGAAGACCAGTGGCTGGAAGTCAGAGGATCAGACCAAGCTGGTGGTCGCTCTGCGAGCGGGTGATCCGACAGCCGTCTACGAAGCGTGGGCACGAGGCAATCCGCAAGATACCGCAGGTGCCGAAATCGCCGCTCGCCAGACTGATGTCAAAGGCACGATGGCTCGGTTGACAACCGACGTTGAAAAGAACAAAGCGGCAGTCCGGAAGGCCGTGGCACAGTTGGATGTGGCATTGGGAAAAATCGCCACTTCGACGCCCGCGATCGCCGACCTGACGCCTTTTACGAAGACGCTGAAGACGTGGGTTGAAGCGCGACATCTGCTGGAATCGGCCGATCCTGAAAAGGGTGCTGTCGCCAAGCTGCCCGCCGGCAATGTGACGCTCCTGTTCGACCCGACGCTTCCCGTAGGAACTGCGATTGTCCTCAGCAAGGACGCCGTATTAATTGGTAACGAAGGTGCTGGGCCGATGGCAATTACGGAAGGGAATGCCGCCCAGGCATTGAAGCTGCCCATCGTCACCGGCAGCCCGATTCCGGAAGCTCAGGGGGACGAGGTCTCCGTCGGTACGCTGGTCGTTAATCCGCCCAGTTCACGAGCCACCATTAACTACAACATTAATGGCAATCACTATGTGATGGAACCCGGCATGCGGCAGAAGCTGCCCGGTGACCGCAAGTGGGTCATCGAATTTGATCGCGGCCAGAACTTCGGTTCGTCAGCCTACACGCTGGCTCCCGGGTCCTACTACTTCACCCCCAGCGACCTGGGCTTGCAACTGTATCGCCAACGGTTTGATGTGGTGCTGGATAACTCGCAGAGCAACCAGGAGTTCCACTTCATCTTCCAGGGCGAAGACATGACCGTTCCCGCCGAAGCGACGAAGACCATCAGCTCGATCTACCCCATCGTCGTCCGGTTTGACCGCGGCAACGGTTCGGATTTTGTCGCGAAAGAAATCAAGACCAGCGGCGACGTGCAGATCGGCGTCAACGCGACCGATAACTTGTGGGATCTCTTCCCGACGACCGACAACAAACGCGAGCTGTCGAACGTCAAGCCGTTCAACACGGCCCCGGCGGCCAAGCGATAGACGGCAGGCAGGTTGTTGAGTGCCGCTCAAATTGCAGGTGTCTGGAGCTGGGGACGGAATCTCGGTTCCGGGCACTTGTTTGCATTGAAATGAAGTTGCAATAGGCTTCCAGCCCATCATTCATCGATAAGAATGACGGGCTGGAAGCCTATCCTATGATCCCAACCAAGGCATTTCACTTGCCATTATTCGCCGCGGTCTTCTTGGCGGGCTTCGCAGAAGTCGAGGCTTGCAACGGACGAAGAATCTGTGCCACCGCGCGAAATCCGATGACATCGCAGGCAGCCTCCGTCGGTGTGGCCCAGACGAGCTGTCGCTCATAGTCCGAGCCGAATTGCTCCCACCGCTTACTGAAAGACGCGTGACGGAACCGGCTCTTCAAAACAGCCACCGCGGCTTCATAGGTGGCCGCTGGTTCCTCTTCGCGATTTAAGTAACTGATTGTCAGCATCCAAGAAGCCCTCAGGGTGACGCGGGAACGTTGAGATCTCGCTCCGGCTTGAGCACTATCGCCACCTGTATATGCGATTGGCACGAACATGTGAAGTCACTCGCACACTACTTCCACTGATCACAGGAACCACCTCCGCGGCCCAGGTTACTTTGACATTACGTCTGCCCGATCATAGACATCAGGAAGTGAAACACTGCCGCTGTGGGGACACGCCACAGCGAAGACACAACCGAGTGTCCCCCAGTTCGCGCGATAGAAACTCCAGCAGTGTCCGACAAACATCTGCAAGGACAGCTATTGACCTTGATCCGCAACAAAGGAGTTTTTGTCTGAAATTTTATTAACAGCTATCCAGAGCAAACGGCCCACATTCGAGACCCTAGCTGCTCGCCCAAGACAATATCGTTCGCGCGGACCTTTTCTTAGAAATCCCATACCTGGAATTTCCTAGATCGAGAAAAACACACGGCAGCCATTGCCTGAAATCTCGGATTCTCCGCGCGTGCTTTGCCAGACAAATGCACTTCCACTGACCTTCGGTACGGAGCGTACTTCACGCAGAGATCACCACGTTCTTGCACTTTCATCGCGAATCATTTTCGCCTCGACATTGACCAGACTGGCGCGTCAACGAATACCTCGAAACAGGGACTCGGGCAGCATCTCAATCGCCTTGCCTGAGGTATTAGCCGCGACTCCACGCTTTGTGTCGCACATAGAGAAACTTTTATACGACGGCTCATACCCAAAAAATGTCGGCAAACATCCTCGAGAGTATTAGTTGAGAGATAGCGGCCACCGGTTACAAGAGAATTGCGGACCGGAGAATCATGAGCCACAAAGTGAGCTGCCGCTGGCGCCACGGATTGGCGTCGCCGAGAGAACGACAGAACGCATCAGCAGTGACATATCTGTTCTGCATCTCGGGCTGGATGACGATCGGGGGCGGCGGCATGTCGAACGGATATTCGCCCGCAACGCATCTTTTGAAGTTGCGCAACCATCGAACTCAAACCACATTCACATTTCCGGGTGACATGAGGAGCGAGCGATGCACGATGCGACCCACGGCCCTAATCCTTGATCTCGACGGGCAAGTCATTCCGCCCCGCCTTCACTGTCACTTTCAGTCCACTCTGCTTTGCATCTCGATACTTGGCCGGCACCTCAAACTTGGGAGGCGGGGCCGGCTTCGTCCCCGGAGGCTGCGGCGTCGGGAGCGGTGGGGCAACATACACAGAGTACTCGCCCGTCGCCAACGGACCATTCACTTGGTAGGTACCATTATTGATTGGCGCCTGCGCCCCGACTCCCGCCGTTGACAGGAAATTGACCGTGCCCGATGTCACCGGGTTTCCGTTATAAGTGACCTTACCAGCCACGCTTCCCTCAGGCTTCCCACTTCCGCCACAGCCGCAAAGCATCACGGCAGCCACCAGCAACCAAACGCTTCCGAGACTGCCACAGTATCGTTGAATCGCCATATTGTCCTTTGTCGTTCAATCAAGAAGGAAGTCCACAAAGCGGTGAGCCGGGAGCCGGTCCGAGAACAAAATCAGCTCCCCCACCGAGCTGGCCTCGATGGGGTTGAAATTCACGGCAGTGTGAAATACTGGATGCGACCAGAATAGGCCGTTCCTAGTCCACGTCCACTCACTACGGCGAATCTGACACAACTCCACCGTCGTCACGCACGCACAGCTTCTGAAAATTGGGGAAGTTCATGTTGTCCGAAACGAACCGGACCGAGCCGTCCGTGAACAACGAGTGCAGTCCGCCGACGTGCTCTGAGGTCAAGATCGTATTTCCCATGTATGACGCGCCGGCGCCGGCCGGGGGACTGCTGGTCTTGGTGTTGTTCGCATACGCCACACACGACAGACTCATCCCCCACAGATCGACGCCCGACGGCATTTCTTCCACCTTATATGTCTGAGTAATACTGCCCCACGGGGTGTAGTACCCGCTGCGAACGTCCAAGGACGAGGAGAGACGTCCCGATTGTTCGGCCAGGACGATCGTATTCGAGGTCCCGTCGACGCAATCGGCCAGCGACACCTGCCGATTGGGAACCAGCATGCCTGATCCCGCGAACCAACCCCCATAGTTCGACGTACAAGTCGCCGTGGTCCGTGAGGCTGGATCGGGATAGGCCCCCATGATCCCCTGATACGACGAGACCTGATGATGATTGTTAGTCCACCACGTCACCCAGGCCGTGGGTTGCAGATCGGGCACCACCGCTGAAGGACACTTCCAGATGGGCATCACCAGGTTCTGCAATACGACCGGATTGTAAACGTCGTCCATATTCAGTTGATTATACAGCGGCGCCTGGTCCATGTACGGAAACAGGAGCACTTTCCAGTTGGCGTAAGCAACGGACGAGCCACGCGCCCCCATGGGAAACTTCTTATACGTGCTCTCAAAGTTGTGCAGCCCCAAACCCAGTTGCTTGAGGTTGTTTTTACATTGCGAACGCCGGGCCGCCTCGCGCGCCTGCTGCACAGCCGGTAGTAACAGGGCAATCAACACAGCGATAATCGCGATCACCACCAGCAGTTCAATCAACGTAAATCCCTGCCGGATCTGCGATGAACCGGAAACTGAAGCCGGGTGGACGCGACGAAACGAGACATTCTGCATGGGAGGAATCTCCTTTTTGACGTAAGCGCAGAAGACATAATATAAAAGATATCAGCGATCGTACGCTGATTGTGCACAATTCGGCAACTGATATTTTGAGATTTTTTTTACGCCGGCAGTCGATCCACGGCACCCATTGCCGTCCAAGCGGAATTTATCGCGCAGCGGAATGCGAGACAGTCAACTAAAGACATTTAGTCGTTACCGAGAGCATCGCGGCGCAGAGGACCGCCGTGACGGATTTCGAAGCAGAATTCGCCGTGAGTTCTGAGAGCTTTGGTGACAATGCCCCTAAGTCTAGGCCGTGTTTGTTGGATCAATTGCCTGACAAAACTACGAGATCATTCAGCACCAATACGGAAAGATCATTTCATCCGAGCTTTTTGAGCCACAGAATGACACAGAATGACACAGAATGAACACAGAAAATAGGAAAAGAATTCCATTTCTAATTCTGTGTTTCTTCTGTGTCATTCTGTGGCAAATACTCCCTCTTCTTGAATATTTGCGTTTTCAGTGGTGAATCTGATCCACTGATTTCGCCGGCCTGGATTACATCAATCACAGTCGATGTGACTTCGGTGACGAGGAGGCCGTTGCCTCCCAGAAATATCGGGGTGCAAACTGAATCGCGACTATTTCTTCTTAGAGCGCGTCGCCTTCTTTGCCGGAGCTGGAGCGGAAGTCGCACGCGGGCGCGGCCGATAGCCGGGGGCTTCGGTGGCAACTCCCTCCTGGTAACGCAGGACATTCTTCGTACGCTCGCTCACGGTACCGCCCAGCTTGGCCCGCACTTCATCTTCCGCCAGTCCCTTCGCGTCCCGGGCATAGACCAGAACCTTGCTGATCAGCGTGTTCTGCAAGTTCGAGAGATGGAAGTAGGCCCCAGGAATGTCGTGCGAATTCAGCAACGCCGCCGCCGCACTCAAGTTGTCGGCCGCCTCACGCAACTGCGATGACATCGCCTCGACTTCGTCCGCGTCAAACTGCCGGGACGGGGTCTTTTCGCCATTCTTCTTCGCCATCGGAAACTCCGGTTCTCATGCACGGCCCATCCTGGCCGGTTTCAGCCCTGCCGGACAGGGTCGTCCGGCCACCAGCATCAGGCTCCAACTGCAGCCTTGTTATTTCCACAATTTTTCAAAGTTTTTAACCCGTTGTCAAGACGTCAGTTATGTAATACTCGACGCCATGCAGTTATATCACCGCTGCGTTTCTGTATTGTCTCTGCTGCATTTCTGATGCATAATGCAGGCGTTGCTTGATGATCGCCGACAGGGACTGGAATCTCATCCCGATTTCGGCAGAACACGACACAACCTTCGCCCGACTCTGAAGAGTCAGGCTACGGGGCGGCGGTGACCGCATCCTGATCTCCTACTATCCGAGTAACGCGAGGCACTTCATGCGCATTCCTCTAAACCTGACCCTCTTCGAAAAGACCGCGCCCGAAGACGGCGAACTGCAGATCAGTTGGGATATCCAGGCTTCGGCGAACGTCCGCTGGGTCACGGCCACCTGGCACGAGCCCGGCGAACAGACCATCGAAGACATTCAGATCGATGCGGTCACCGCCACCTGGCTGACCTATGGCGCGGCGGGATCAGTCATCGTCCCGGCCGATGGGGGTTCGCTGTTTGCCCAGCGCGAAGCGGACCGCACGCTCGCCTGGTTGCGAACGCAACTCCCCGAACGCGACGAGTGGCTCGAACAGTTGTCGGACGCGGCCGCACGCCGGGCCGCTGAGTTCTGTATTCCCGAAACGCTTTCCTTCCCGTCTCGCGCGACGAAACACCTCGTACACGCGTTACCCGACGGCCTACGCCGTGAAGCGTCTTGAGATGGGAGGGCGAGGCTCCCGCCGAGCCTAACACGAGCTTTAGCTCGGCGTCCGCCGGACGCATCAAACATGGCCTCCGGCGGACGCCGACCTGCGGTCGTACTAGGCTCGGCAGGAGCCTCGCCCTCCCGACAACTGTCCTCATAGCCCAAGTCGCCAAGACATCGGGAAGTGCGACCGGTACCACCAGAACTCTTAGCGAGTTCTACTACCAAATTGTTCATGCGTCACCAGAAAGGGCCGCATTATGAACTCGCAACAGATCATTGTCCCGCCTGGAAATATTCAGGCCGATGCACGGCTGGAACTCGTGCGCCTGCTGACGGCCGCCGGATTCCACATCAAGTTCCTGTTCATCGGCCGCCGCAAAGGGCAGGGGGTCTGGCATGCCTACCACGGCCACGACGGCTGCATCATCGGCCGCAGCATGGCCGGCAGCTGCATTCAGTCGGGCTTCGTCATGAAACCCATCTCCGGAGAACACTGGGACGCCAAAGCCCGCCGCGCCCCAGTTCAGGAAGAGACCTATAAACTCCCCGAACCGCATCAGCCATCGCTGCCGCAAATGCCATTGCTGACCGCCCTGGAGTTCTATCGCGCCGAACTCTATCGCTGCGGAATGCTCGCCGATTCGGACAACAACCGCGTCCTGCGGCGTCTTATGAAGGAAGCGGACTACTACGCGTGACTTTAGTCGAACGCGCCTCTCCAACATCCGACGTCTCTTCGTAGCCGCGGTCACCAGACCGTGGGGCATGTCCCGTCGCGCGTCGTTCACCCACGCTCTGGCGAGCGTGGCTATAGAAACGTGCATCTCTTGAAATCGGAGCCCGCAGTATGACCATCGCTGAGCTAACACAGATCATTCGCGAGATTGGATTCCCGGGCGCGTTGCTGGTCGCCATCTTCTACGCGGCCTGGAAATGGGGCTGGTGGCTGTTGATCGAAGTGATCCGGCCCGTCGCGGCCAAGACCATCGAAGCGCTGGAGCACCTGTCTCAGCAATGCACTGAGCTCGTCGCGTCCACTAAACGGATGTGCGACGGCTTGCTGCAGATCACCAACAAGCAGATCGAACACGACAAGCGATTCGACGCTCAAGGCCAGGCCCTCAACGAGATCCAGCAGATCTTGAAGAGTAAGTAACGCCAGGCCGGCCGAAAGCTTATCCCCCCTCGCCCTGGCCGGAAAAACGAACCGGGCGGGGAGAGGGGAC
>JAKFVC010000200.1 GCA_021732415.1 Planctomycetaceae bacterium | reverse complement strand
CCCTTCAGCACCGGAGCCCCCGACAACTCCCCCTGAACATCGTCGAAAATCCGCTCAGCCTCTTGGCGATCCATCTGACGCTTCAACTTTTCCATATTCGCAAACTTGCCCAACATGCTGCACCCCGTTCCCGAAAGAGCCCACAGCAGCCTCCCGCGAACAACCCGCAGAAACCCTACGCTGCCGACTCTGTTCTACAGCACCCCGCCGCAGCCAGCGAAATCACGAAACGTGACAAAATCCAGGGGTTGAGGTCGCTCAAGAAGATTGACGAGAGGCAAATTCCAGCAATCCACGCAGTTCGGTCGCCATCTCAAAGCGGTGTGCGCCCTCGAACAGTCGCGCAGATTTGCAGCAGGCGGATTCACAGAATGCACCCGGTTATTGAGGAGCGAAGCGACGAGGGTAGCCCAGCGTTGCTTCGCAACCTGGGTCTACAGGAAGCATTTGATCGACGTCGTAATCCCCATACCGCAGCGACGTATCCCATCGAAATGTTGACGGCTAATTGATCGCCAGGCCTCGCAACCGGCCGGACCCTAAAACATGCTGCTGGCAGACCCAGGTGACACAGCATCCCGGGCCACCTTTCGTGATCGAAGTTGCTTGTAAATCTGCCGATTCAGCCTAAGCCATCTCGGGAGATACGTAGCGTCTTGAAGACAGTAGCAACGTCGATCAAGTGCTTCCTGTAGACCCAGGTTGCAGAAGCAACCTGGGCCACCCTGCGTGGCACAATCCAGGGGCCGAGGCCGCTCCAGAAGATTGAAGAGAGGCACTTTCCTGCGATCCGCGCAGTTCGGTCGCAATCTCAAAGCGGTGTGCGCCCTCGAACAGTCGCGCAGATTTGCAGCCGATTCAAACCCGGCTAGAGGTGCCCCTTGGTAACCCAAGTTGCGGAAGCATCCCGGGGCAGCCCGCAAAGTCCTTGAAAATCGAGGGTTACGAAACACGTCGGCCAAGTCGGCCAAAGTCGGCAAACTCCCCCCAGATTTAACCCTGAATATTGCGATTCTTGGGCACGATCGAATCCAACCAAGGCAGATTTTCATCAACTGTAATCACATGTACATTTTTCCTAAGTTGCATATAAATCCCGCGACGAGTGGAATCAGGATCTTGTACAGCGAATCGAAACGCGGAACTCGGTAGCCTAGAATACTCTCACGATCCGATCTGTCGGGGGTTACAAGGCGTCATTGTACGGCTCGTGTATCGGGAAAATCAGGGGCGTATTGCATTCGGCCGGGCACATGCGATGAAGTTTATTGATTTATTCGCAGGTTTAGGCGGATTCCACGTCGCGCTTAGCCGTCTGGGCCACGAGTGCGTCTTCGCATCGGAGATCGAGCCACATCTCCAGACTCTATACGCGAAGAATTTTGGAATTAACTGTCACGGCGATATTCGCGGCGTGGCATTGGACGAGATCCCAGCGCACGATGTCCTGTGCGCAGGTTTCCCTTGCCAACCATTTTCAAAGGCGGGGAGCCAGAAGGGCTTGAAGTGCCCTCGGAACGGAGACCTCTTTGACAATGTTATTGAAGTTCTTCGCAGTCACAAACCCAAGTTCTTGGTGCTCGAAAATGTTCCGAATCTCGCCAATCACGCGGGCGGAGCAACTTGGAGTAAGATGGGTAACAGGTTAAGGCATGCCGGATACAGCATCGCGGAACATCGATTCTCACCGCACCAGTTCGGAATTCCCCAAGTCCGAGAGCGAATTTATATCGTGGGCTCGCGCGACGGGAAGAGCTTTAAGCGATTCGAGTGGCCAACGACATCCCCAAATCCGAAGATGTCGATTATTGAGGCTCTAGAAGATCAGCCACAGGACTCAAAGCCGCTAACTCCTCAAGTGATTGAGTGCCTAGAGGTATGGCAAAACTTCGTTTCTCAGTTTCCCGCAGCCGAGGAACTCCCGACTTTTCCAATCTGGTCGACGGAATTTGGCGCAACATATCCCTACGAAAAGGAAACGCCTCATTCTGTGGGGAATGCCCGGTTAGGGCACTATCGAGGCTGCCACGGAGTCAAATTGAGTGCCTTCCCAGTTGAGGAGCGACTCGCACATTTGCCATCACATTCCAGAGTTAAAGACGCAACATTTCCTGATTGGAAAATCGCATTCATCCGTCACAATCGCGATCTTTATCGTGAAAACAAGGCTTGGATCGATCGATGGATGCCGCAGATCAAAAAGTTTCCGCAAAGCCTTCAAAAACTCGAATGGAATTGCAAAGGTGGGATACGGGATATCTGGCAATACATTATTCAATTTCGAGCGTCTGGAGTGCGCGTAAAACGGCCTTCAAGTTCTCCGTCACTCGTGGCCATGACAACGACCCAAGTTCCAATTATAGGCTGGCAACGACGCTATATGACTCCGCGGGAATGCGCAACCCTTCAATCATTGGGTGATTTGGCTCATCTTCCAACGGCCGCGACGCCGGCCTTTAGGGCACTCGGAAATGCGATTAACGCGGATGTAGTTGAGTTGATTGCGAGACAGTTGTTTATCACAGAAGACATGCAGCACGCCATACCATTTGAGAGAAGGTTGCTAAAGCCTAAGCAACTTGTTCACGAGTCCAACTTTGCACTCGCTTCTGCTCGTAGGGAAGCGGCAACTCGCGAAGGTACAAATCGATGAGTTCAAAGACGGAGATTCTTGAAGCACCATTGGACAGCCTCTTTCTCGACGCCAGGAATCCGAGGCTTGGTAGGCGTAATATAGAAAAGAACCTGAATCAAGAGCAGGTTCTCGATCTAATGAAGGACTGGGGGTTAGAAGAGTTAGCTGTATCAATTTTGGAGAGCGGCTTTTGGCCTCAGGAGGCTTTGATCGCGGTCAAGGAGCCAGTGGGCAAAGCAAAGCAGAGTTCACTCGTTGTTGTTGAAGGAAACCGGCGATTAGCGGCTCTAAAGATGCTGCAACTCGTGAAGGCCGGCGAAGAGAAGTCAGCCAAATGGCAGAAGATCGTTGAGGGTTATAAACCTGCAGCATTTGCCCGGTTAAAGCAGATTCCGTACATACTCGAACCCTCGCGAGAAAGTGTACAATCTTATCTTGGTTTCCGGCACGTAACGGGAATCAAAGAATGGAATGCCACAGAAAAGGCGCAGTTCATTGCGCATTTGATCGAAGTCGACAATCTGACTTACGATCAGGTTAGGAAGAGAATTGGAAGTAGGGCAAACGCAGTTAGGCAAAACTACATTTCTTATCGCTTGCTTCTTCAACTCGATGATCAATCGGATCATACAGACAGTTATGAAATTGAAAAAGTAGAAGACCGCTTCAGTGTTCTCTATCTCTCACTGAGAACGGAAGGTGTCCAAACCTATTTGGATATCAATATCGAGGCCGATCCAAAAACGGCTTTGAAGCCTGTGCCGAAAGCAAAGCTCAAAGCTCTCGAGAATTTTGCACGCTGGCTATTCGGAACTAAGAAAGTCGACCCGGTCGTATCAGACTCTCGCCAGGTCGACGAATTTGGACGCATCCTGGAAAGCCCAGCCGCAGTTGACTATTTGGAGAGAAACGAGCGACCGTCATTTGCAGTAGCGCGGCGGATTGCCGGGGTTGCGGAATCGGAAGTTGCCGAACACTTAGAGCGCGCTGCAGACGAAATCGAAGAGGCGCTAAAGGCGGTTCATCAGCACAAAGGATCGAAACGCGTCATTACCGCTGTAACCCGCCTTGGCCTCGACGCCAAACAGCTGCTGAAGATCTTCCCGTCATTGAAAGAGATGATTGAAGCTGGGGACGAATAATGCTCAAAATCCCGACCAAAGGGTTCCCTGTTTCGATTCACGAACACCGGATTAATCTGGACGATTTCGCGGACTGGATTGAAGGTAGCGTTGCGTTCCATCAAGACACAATTAGCCAAACAGATATTGTAGACTGCTTAATAGAGGACGGTATTTATAGGGAACAAGGGTTTGCGAAGATCCATATATCTAACGTGTTTGTAGAACTTGAGCGACGAGCCAAGTGTTTAGGTCGAACTTCGCCATTCACAATTGATCGCCTTAAAGTGAAACGTGTAGTTCAATGGAAAGACGCGCCCGCCTATTCGTTCTGCCTGATGCTCTCTTTGCTGGTTAGTTACCGTTCTGAATTTAGAAACTCCTTGGGTGAATCCTACAACGAACAAGGCGCGCTGTTTGAAAGGTTGACTAGCGAAACGTTAGAGAAGTGCGGTTGGACGACGCTCTCAACGGGCTGGTCGGCAATTACCGCCAATTCGTTGGAAGCTAAGGTTAAGTCAGTGGCGGAACACATAAATGAACCAGTATCGGCAAGAGGGATCGAGCGTTGGACTCCAGAATATGCCAAAGACCTTGGCTTGGATCTCGTTTGTCATGCTCCATTCGCAGATCGATGGCCTGGCAGGCCCCTCTATTACGTCCAATGTGCTAGCGGCGAAAATTGGAAGGACAAGCGCCATACGCCCATCATAAGGGAATGGGAGAAGGTCTTGGACATGGCGACACGACCCACTCGCGGAATTGCAATCCCCTTTGCTCTGCTAGAGGATGATTTCCGGAGGTCTGCGAATTTCGAGGACTTATCGCTTGTTTTGGATCGGCACCGAGTGTGTGCGCCAAACAACCAACTGCCTACTAATTGGATTACCACAGCACTCGCAACGGACCTCAATGCCTGGACCGACGCGCGAGTGGCAGTTATCCCCCTAAACTAGCCCGGTAGATCTCACTGATTCGAGTGCCATTCGTCCCCCCACTCCGATCTTTCAGCCTGCTTATGCTGAACAATCGCCGGGACGACTCATTCCGGCTCTTGATATCCCGCAGGCTCAGTTCCACACACCAGCGTCGGCGGTACAAGCTGTCGGGGCGGAAAAGGGGACAGGTCCATTATTGACGGTGGCGACAAAGGCCAGGACTTTTTAATTTACGGCTTGTTTGCAGGCTGCTTGCCGTTGACCTCCTGATGCACCTGCCACGCTGCCTCCTGGAACTGTTTCGCTTCGGCGGGGGTGATGGTGTTCTCGGGCTGATTCGGGATGATGTGCGTCAGCCCGACTGGGCTCTGTCCGGTCAGAATCGCGTAGATTGTGCAGGCGTAGAGATATGAGCCTTTCGGACCGGGGTGGCCTTTGTCCGCATCGTACAGCGACAAGATTTGCTCCTGCGTCGGATTTTCACCCCAATATTTCAGCCAGGCTTTTCCGCCCGCGGCGATCGGCACCTTGAACTCCCTGGCGAACACGGCGTGCCGCTCGTGGACGTCCAGAAAGCCCTTCGGAACCATGGTCGGGAAGCTCGCCGTGCTGAGCAGGACCGTCTGCGCGCCGTTCTTACGGCTCAGCTCGTCGAAGAGCTGAGCATGCTTGGTGAAACTCTCGTTTGACGTGTAAGAGGTGAAGTCCTGCAGGATCACGTAGTCCCACTGCTCTTCGGCGATTTTGGATCGCGCCGTGTTCTTGTCCGTGCCGCGCTTCCAGTGACTCTCCAGGCTCGCGCCTCCAGCCACGGACCGGTCCGAGGGCCGCGAATCCGCGACGATACGCGGCCGCTCTTTGGGGGCTGATTCGGCCAGGGCCTCGACAATCTTCGGCAACTGGTTGTAGTAGACCTGGCTGTTGCCGACGAACAGCACGCGAATCGGCTTGAGAGGTGCCGCCTCTTTCTCCTGAGCAGTGGCGACCGTCGTCGCGGCGAGGCCCGTCACCAGCGCGACCAACCCCATGACACCGAGTAACAACTGCGTGGTACCTTTCATGTGCCAGCCCTTTTCATGAGGTAAGAATCGTCTGCGTAAAATTGCCTAGTCATCACGCCATGCGTAATGCGGGAACGATTTCAGCTCGAGCGGCCTGACAGGCGGGTATCAGACCAGCGAGCAAGCCGACTATCAAGGATGCGCCTGCCCCCATGATCGCTAAAGAAGCCGAAGGGAGAAAGGCGATGAGAATGCCCTCGGTGCCCAATGCAAAGCTGGACACTTGAAGCAATCCCAACGCCGTACCCGTACCGAGACCGCCGCCGATCAGGCTGACGATCACGCTGTCGCTGATGATAAAGCCAAAAATGTGCCAGCCCGTAAAACCGAGTGTTTGGAGAACGGCATGCTCACGGATCCGATCCTGCACGCCCATCACGGTGGTCGTCGTCACCAGCCCTAGAACCATGATTACGCAGGCCAGGCCCAGTAAACGAGTAAACCCCACGAGCTCGATGAGGTCGCTGACAGTTTTGGCCTGAAATGCGCCCTTGGTCCGCGTGTTGGTGGCGACCGGTCCCGCGCGATAACGTTCATCGATCTGCCGACAGATGGTCTGCGCATTGGCCGTGCTATCCAAGAGTACTTCGATTTGGGTCACGGTGCCGACTGAATGCAATCCGGGTGTCCTCTGTAAGAAATCCAGATGTGTGTAGATCATGCTGTCTTCCGCCGGAGTAGTCGACTGAAAGATCGCAGCCACCGTCACCGTAACCGCACCAATCGAAAATTTGTTACCGACGGCCAGTCGTCGCCGCTGCGCGACCGCGCGTCCAACGACAGCCGCGTCGTGACGGGTTTCGAAGTTCGACCAGTCTCCGGAAAGCAACGTCAACGAGCGAACGGCCTGGAGCTTATCCGGCGGCACTCCGTTGAAAACGACGACATCCAGACTGGCGCGGCAGTTGTTCATATAAACTTTAATGGGAATGGCAGCTTTCACTCCCGCCACTTTGCCAATCTGCAGGGCATAGTCTTCAGGCAATTTGCTCGTCGAGGGGCAGAACCGATTGGCCTGGAACACAATCAGTGAGCGATCCTGCTGGGTATCGTTCAGTAATCGATCCAAACCTTCTTGAACGGCTCCGACAAACGCGAACACAAACATCGCGACCGCCGTACCGCTGATCGTCAGCAGGGTACGTGTGCGGTGGCGCCACAATGTTTTCGCGACATATGGGGCAAAACGGTACATCGCTAGCTCTCCCTACTTAGTGGTGACCGCTGCCGGGTTGAGCTCCACAAACTGCCCGCGTTCCAGTCGCAAGCGACGAGACGCAATTTCCGCAGCATGCACATCGTGGGTCACCATCAACATCGTCATCCCCAGCTCAGTGTTGAGCCGCTGCAGCAGTTGCAGGATTTGCTCGGTCGTTTCCGCATCGAGGTCACCCGTCGGTTCATCGGCGACAATGATCGTCGGATTCGCCACGATGGCTCGTGCGATGCCCACTCGTTGTTCTTGACCACCCGAGAGCTGTCGCGGGTAATGATCCGACCGATCGGTCAAACCGACAGCTTCAATCGCGATTCGGACCCGTTTATCTCGTTCACGAGCAGCCAAGGGGAGCAGCAGCAACGGCAGTTCAATATTCTCATACGCCGTGAGAACCGGAACCAGATTATGCATCTGAAAGATGTAACCGATATGCCGAGCCCGCCAGCGTGCCAGTTGCGTCCGAGAAAACCGGGTGATGTCCTCGCCATCGACCAGAATATTCCCCGCAGTCGGCCGGTCGATGCCCGCGATCAGATTGAGCAGCGTACTTTTGCCCGATCCGCTCGCCCCCATGAGCGAAACGAAATCCCCCTGTTCGACCGTCAGATTCGCATCCTTGAGAGGTGCGATCCGTTGGTCGCCCTTGACGTATTCCCGGGTCACATGTTGCACCTGAACCAACGACATAAGCGATTCCTCTTGCCTCGCAGTGACAAATAAATCCAACAGGCTCGACTCGTGAGCGGCATGGCGCTAGCCACCGGTTTTTCAACGAACTTGGCGCAAAGAACCGGTGGCTAGCGCCATGCCGCTCACAATGCGAGTACCATTTGGCTTACGCCGCCCGGCTCGCCTGCTTTTTTTTAGTGTTCAGTCAGCAGCACCTCGTCCGAGTTGTGGATCGAGTCCCTTCACTTGAATACGCTCCCCATCCAGCAGCGATTCTCGACCCGTGGCAATCAATCGATCACCGACATTGACTCCTGAAGTGATCTCCACTAAGCCGTCGGTCGTGGCCGATCCAATGGTGACTCGTCGGCGTCTGGCGACCCCCTTCGATTGATCGGCGATCCAGACCGTCGGATCGGTGTCCGCGTCTTGAATCAGCTCGCGCGACGTCAGCAGACGTAACGGTTGCACGCTGCTATTTGACAGCCGCGGCGGAGCCATAAAGGTGACCTGCACGAGCATATCTGGCTTGAGAACACTCGGTGGGTTGTCGATCGTCAGCTTGACCTGCAACGTATTTTTCTGGATATCGGTCAACGCCGTGGCCATCAGCACTCGCCCCTCCAGCGGCTTGGCATGGGCCGCTGTTTCAATGCGAACGACCTGCCCGACTGTGACCTGCGAGACGTCATCGAGTCGAACATCGGCTCGTACTTGCAGGCTCCGCGGGTCATACATGGTCAGCACGGTGCTGGCATCCTGGACTGCGGCTCGATCGATGCCCATTAAGCGAGTTCCCGGTTTCGCGATCAGAGCCAGGACCTGACCGTTGGTTTTCGCTTTGACTTCTGTTCGCTCCAGCGACAACCTGGCACCATCGCGGACTGCGATGACCTGCTGCAACTGGGCTTCAGCCACCTCCAGATCTGCCTTTGCAACCTCCACGGCACGCGTTTCATCAATCTTGAGTTCCAACTGTCGCTGGAGCGCATCGCGTCGTTTCGCGAGAGCCGCCTGCTCACGCTTGAGGGATGTGGACTGTTGTCGGAACTCTTCAACCTGAGCGACGGCAGCTTCCAACTGGCTTTCGGCACGCCGCAGTTCGATCGCGGGGACGGTCCCCGGTGTCTTGGATTTTCCAGCAACTTCCGTCTCCGAGAAAATCCGCTTGGCTTGCGCACCACGGGACAACGATGGCAGCCGAGCCAGCTCGGTTTCCACTTTCGCCAATGATGCGTCCGACTCGGCCAGTGCCACCAGCAAGCCGATGGGTTCGTCGAAGAGAGACTGCGCCGACTTCAATCGGGCGCGCGCTGACAAGATCTCCGCTGTTCGCAAGCGAACATCGGCCTCAGCACGCTGCAACGAGATCTCGGAATCTCGGCGCACCAGACGAGCCACCACCTGATTGGCTTTGACCGACTGGCCTTCGACCACCAGAACCTCATCGACAATCCCTTCGATCATGGCCGACACCACGACGGCTTGCGGACGCGGCTCGACCCAGCCTGCCGCTTGAAATAGTGGTGCATTAGCGCCCACTAGCTCGGCTCGGCTGGCAATCACCGAGACGACGGTCACCGGAGTCGCAATCCACAGGCTGTCTCGCAGTGCCCAAGTAACGGCAGCTGCAAAACCACCCAAGATCGCCACCGGCAGTAGATAGCCCACGATCGAAGATCGCCGACGCGGAACCGTCGGCTCGCGAGGAGCGCGGTCGAATGCCAGTTCGCGTAAATTCACTGGATGATCCATGGCTCACCTTCCCAAGGATTATTTCGCTTCCGGAACGACGAAGATGCCGCTGGCCAGTACCGTCAAGTTACCGGCTTCATCCTTCTTGGCCTTTCCCTGGACCACGACAGTTTGCAATTCTTTAACACCCAGCAGCTTTCGAGCATCCTGTTCGATCGTTCCGCCAGCGTCATCGACGAATTTAATCATGGCGCGGTTGGCGGGAATCAAGTCGGTCGAACAGCAGTAGTCCCACGGCGTCGGACAGCCCTCTTCGGGCTTGCAGGGTTCGAGCTTGGGATCAACGATCGTAAAGGCGGCCCGTCCTTCGACCCAGGGATTCGTGTCGCCACCAATCCGACCGAGAATGACGACGTCAGCACCATCAACCGCAGACGTCCGCAATTCGCCCACAGGCTTGGCGTCGGCAGGTTTGGTGTGCAGCAAAACTTTGGATTCGACGGGCGCTATCGTCGCCTTCGAATCTGACGTGGCGACAGCGGGAGCCTGGGTCGATTGACCACACCCAACGGTGACCATCGCCACAGCCAGGCCAGCGAAAAGAGTCCAAGTATTCTTCGACATTGTCTATTCTCCTTGAAAAAAGCGTTGTGCAACTCGTTAGCCGTATGGTGCGGCACATGAGCGGTCCCATTTAAACCATTAAATTGATCAGTCGTCGTGATGTCTTCTTTGACCCTGGAGGGGTCGCAGAAGCGTTGATCTGCGACCCCTCCAGGGTCGACAACCCTTAGTACCACGATCCGGTGGTGTCGCTGCGCTCAACCACCGGCTACTCTCTTTAATCCCTCCGGGATAAATGCGAACAGGCGATCTCACGCCATTCATCAAAAGCTTTAACAACTTTTAAATTGCCTTAAGAGCATCGACCACGGGCATTCTGAGTGCTTGCCAGGCGGGGGGAAGTGACCCCAACACGCCAATCGCCAGGCCCGTGATTAAACCAACAAATACTGACACACCATCTAATCGCAGCATGAATGCGCCCATCGTAAACCGCATCGCTGCGCCATCGAGAATTGGTACCGCCACCGCTACGGCTAACAGTGCGCCGGTGGTCGCCAGCAGCATTCCTTCTTGAATAATGCTTAATGCGATCGCTCGCCGAGAGAAGCCCAGAGTCTGCAACATCGCTAACTCGCGGACTCGGCCGACTACCGCGCCGTACATGGTGTTTAAGCCCGCGAAGATCCCCGCCCCAGTCACTAACACCACAATCACCCAGGCCACGGAACGGACGGGACCATAGTAGGTCTGGAGCGCCGCATAATATTTCAGTTCCGGAGTCGCTTCCCATTCGAGGTCCACGCGTTCCTTGCAGAATTCATTCACGTCAGCTAACCCTTTCGGATCGTTGACAGTGACCGCCATCAGACTCAAATCCTGTCGCTTCATCGCCTGCTGCAAGTCTTCCACGAGACACCAGATCTCCGATTCGAAGACAGCGCCCGCGGCGGCAAAGTGACCGCTAACTTTCCAGGAACGCCCTTCAATTCGCAGTGAGCGGCCGATCGCCACCTCTGCTGGTTCGCGTCCCAGTTTGGCCGATGCTAGCCGACCCACAATCACTTCTCCCGCGGCGGGCCAATTGCCTGCGATCATCTGAAACTGTTGGCGCACCAGCGGCGTGGCCAGTGACACCCCGCGCAACAGTCCGAGGGCTGGTTCCTTATTCGATTCCGTCGTGATTTCCGTCCCCAGGTATAACTCGGGAGAGACAAACTTCTGGCGGTACCGCATCTCAATTCGTGAGAGATTCGCGGACAAGATCCCCGGCCCCTGACCGGCGATGGTCGAGTTTTCAATGTTCTCTCCAGCCCCCAGGGAATGCACCAACATGACCCGTGGATCTCCGCTGACTGCTAACGATGTTTCCAATCCCCGGATAAAAGCCACCACCAGAAATACAAGGAACACGACGGTGGTCAAACCGAAGAGCGTCAGCGTCGTGCGAACCGGACGTCGCAATAAGTTGCGAACGCCATAGCTCCACGGAAGTGGGCGAAACCAGAACATGGGGACCAAAGCCTCAAGAATGAGGTGCAGGACGAACGCGACACGTCAGACGTGCGATACCACAACCCAGGATTCATCGGGGAGTAGAAAGCAATAGAAGCGTGTCATCACGAAGCAGTTGCGTCTGGCAACGTGCGCGTTAGACCTGCAAAGAATGGAGCGCCAAACGCAGCGCGCGCCCCGGCAGCAACGCAGACGTGAACTTCGTCCGCAATTGGCTCAAACCAAAGAACGGCGAGCCCACAATTTCGGCCGCGTCACATGTTCTTGCGAAAAGAACGGCCGACGCCACATCCATTCCAACCGATTCCTGGCAACTCAGCACCGCACCATCGCAAATGCAGTCGCAGCAATCGTCTCCAGACAACGGGAGACCGGGCACTTCGGGCTGGTCATCCTCATGCGGGCAGCATTGACAGCGACTCTGCGGTGCAGACGCGACTTCCTTGCCGCCATGACACGCCAGTGCTCCCATGCACTGAAACGGGCATGCCAGCAGGCCGAGAACCAACAGAATTCGCAATGAATTTCCCATAACACGAGATTATCAAATTGATCGAGTCCCTGATAGTCCGATCGGTGGCACTCCCGCAGGTTCCAGCACCCGGGCCATCTTTTTGGTCGCCCCCCCACTCCGCCAAAAAATCTCTGCGCCTCTGTCGCAAATCCGGCTCATTTGGCGAGCCCTCTCTCAGACATCGCTCGCTTCGGGCCGGGGCGACATTTTTGACTGGGGCCAATTCCCGCGGCGAATTGTGTTGCCGACGAGGTTTGCTTCATCCTGATACCAGAGAGGTTGTCATGTTCCCTGTACTCCGTAACCTGTTTGCAACTCGCGCCAAACGCCGCACGCCGGCTCGGCATTCCGTTTCTGCCATTGAATCGCTGGAGGCTCGACAAGTGCTGGCGTCCGCGGATCTGACGATGGCCAGCGAAGTCCTCATTGAAGTGGAACCTGCCGGCGGGAATGTTCATATTTCGGCATCGGCCCTGGTCGCGAATGAAGGGCCAGTGGGACTGGTCGCCAATGACGTCCATTTGCTCGCGGTGCTGTCGACCGACGCGATCTTCGGCAACGGCGATGATGTCGACCTGGATCTCGATCTGCTGGATCTTAATCTGCTGCCGGGCACCGTCGCCAACGCGTCGATTTCCGGTAACGTCACTCGCGAACACTACGACGCCGCTAACTACGTGCTGATTAAGATTGATGCCGATGACGCGATCAATGAAGAATTCGAAGCCAATAACGTCGGGTTGCTGACCTTGCCCCAGATGCCCACTCTGACGACCAGCGCCGGACAAACGGCAGGCAAAACGAACAGGCCGGTGCGAGTCGATCCCGGTATCACGTTGACGGACAGCTTTGGAGAGAACTACAACGGAGGTCAACTGCGAGTCTCTGTCGTGGCGGATGCGGCCGACAACAACGTGTTGTCGATCAAGCGAATCAAGACAGACTCGGGCGTGCTGCGCCGCAGGCAGAACGAACTGCGACTGGGCAACGAGGTCATCGGCACCATCGCCGGCGGGACGCACACTCAGGAACTGGTCATCTCATTCACCAGCAACGTCAACGTGGACGAGCTGCAACAGATCGCCTCGGCCGTTTCATTGAAAGGCAAGAAGGGAGTGCCCGGCGTCCGCACCGTGCAGTTCTATGTGGTGGAAGACCAGATCGTGACCGGCTTCATCGCCGCGAAGCAGGTCTCATTGACGTGAAGATTGACATGCCGATGATTTCACGCAACTCGTGAACTGGTCAGAGCCCATTTTGGCTGCTCTGTGGACTCACATTCCTGAGCCCCCCGTGGCGGACGCTGCCAGCGTCCGTGTTGAATTCACATCAAAGTCGACGACCAGTCCCAAGGGCGCGGACGCTGGCAGCGTCCGCCACGGGGGTCATCAGTGGACTTGTTCCATCGACGTTATTTGATGTATGATGATGCCCTGATGTCGTGGTGTGGAGAGCGACTCGGCTAGCTCGTTTTTACGCATGCCTCGCATCGTCGTCTGCCCGCTATTAGGCCTGCCACACTCTCTCAGATTACTGAAATTCTGGAAATATGAGCCGTAGACACTCGGTGTCATTTTTGGTGTTCCCGGCGCTGATCGGCGTCTGCACGATGCTCTGTGCATTCGCGCTGGGGAGTCGTATTAATGCCCAGGAGGATAAGACCACTGCGCCGAGCGATTCCCAGAAAAAAGTTTCTGCCGAGGAGATCGCGTTTCAGGAACGCATCCAACCGTTGCTCAAGAAATTCTGCTGGCGGTGTCACAATGTGGATGACATGAAATCGGGAGTGCGGGTGGATCAGCTTTCCTCGAACCCGGAAGACCGCCTGCTGTTCTTAATGACCGGGATTCAAAAGCAGATTGAAGATGGCCTGATGCCGCCCGTCGACGAGCCGCAGCCCTCGGCCGCAGAGAGCCGGTTGCTGACCGATTGGATCACGGAAACGTTGAATGCCGCGCGGGCTCGAGATCGTCAGAAAAACGGTCTGGTCCGCAGGCTGACCGTGCCGCAATATCGCAATACATTGCAGTCGCTCTTAAAGCTCGATGAGAACCTGACAGAGGGCTTGCCTCCGGATGGGATCTCGAAGGACGGCTTTGCCAATAATGGGCAGACGATGGTGTTGTCTCCACTCCAGGTGGAAGCCTTCTTCGAGATCGCGGAGAAGTCGCTGGATCTGTGCCTGGTCGATGAGACATCCAAACCGGTCATCCAGAATTTTATAATGGAGTTCGGGACAGCGATTAATCCGCAGCCCTGTCCCGACGCGTTGATCCTCGGTGCAAATAGTGCCCTTTTGCACAACGCCGATTTTATCGTGACTGAACCCCAGCCGCAGAAGCCGTTCGAATTCCAACCCTTCGCCATGCGATCAAAATACGACTTCATCGAAGGGTACGTCGGCAACGACACGATCCGCGGTTGGAAGAAATTCGACAGCATTTATCATTCGGTGTTCGCGTGCGTTCGAGGCACTCCGGGATATCCCAAGGGAGAAGGGTATCAAGTCATTCCCAAGGGACTCGTGGTCCGACCGTCGATTCCGAGTTCGGAAATCTTCGGTGTTTCCAGCACCTATGGACCGATGGCCAACTTCAAGATTTCACTGCGGGAATTGCCCGAACATGGCAACTTCCGCGTGACGGTCACGGCTGCGAAATATGCGGATGCTCTGCTCCTGAATGCCAACGAGCCGCCCCAGGCAGCAGGGAAACAGCGGGCGATCAATATCGACTTCACCGATACGCCAGAAGCTGTCGATCCGCTCACTCCGGCACCAAGTCAGATGATCGAGGAGGCGGGGATCTACCAAGTTGACCTGAGCACGATTCCGGGCAAGCCCCAAGGGCTATTGTCTCTGACTCTGAACGAACGGAATTTCGCCGGCCAGCTATTGGAATCGAAATCACCTGCGATCAGCGTGGGTGACGGCACGGAACCTCCGGAACAACGCACGTCGTTCATGCTTGTCCGACTGCCAGCGGGTGAGTTGAAATTCCAGGCCCGTTACGGTGACAACAAACGCCTGAAACGCGTCACGCTAACGCACCTCGCAGAAGACTCTGACCTGGTCCGCCGATTTAAGACCTTCGAACTTCGCGCGCCGGAGCTTGGGGTCTATCTCGGTTTGCGACGTGACTGCGGCAGTACGTTGACCCCGGTTGGTGCGCCCCAGTCTGTTGCCAATCAGGATCTAAAGACGTTTGTGTTCGAAGGGGCCATGCGGGATTTTCCTAATCCGGACGTCGAAGTGGACAACGTTAACTATCTCGCGGGAATTCGAGAAATCGGCGTCCGCAGTGAGTCGACAGACGGTCGTGACATGCCCCGGCTGCTGGTTCGTTCCATTCAATTTGAAGGCCCCTTCTACGAGAGTTGGCCTCCGGTCACTCACAAGAACATATTTGTCGAGTCGGCTCATCGCGATGATCCGGTGATGTACTCGCGGGAAATCATTCGCTCGTTTACGACCCGAGCGTTCCGTCGGCCCATCACGCCGTCTGAAGAGGAAACGCTGTTTCAAGTCTGGCAGCGCCGGTTCACGGAAACTAAAGACTTCCGCAAGAGTATTCAGGATGTGTTGCTGGTTGTGCTCACGTCGCCTCAGTTCTTATTTCTGATCGAGAACAGCAGCACGCCGGAACCCGAAGATCTCGACTCGTATGAACTCGCTTCGAAGCTGTCCTATTTCCTATGGAATGGGCCACCGGATGAGCGCTTGCTCGATCTGGCGGCGAGCAAGCAACTCCCCGCAGCGCTGGATTCGGAAATCGAGAGAATGATTCGCGACCCGCGATTTAGCCGGTTCGTGCATGAATTTGCTTCGCAATGGTGGAGTCTCGATAAGCTGGATGTGGTCGCGACCGATGGACAGCGCTTTCCCAAGCTGACTCGAGAGGCAAAGATTCAACTCCGGGAAGAGCCGATTGAATTCTTGAAGTACTTGATCGAGCACAATCTGCCCGCACGGAATCTTGTGCAGTCAGACTTCATCGTCGCGAACGAAGTCGTGGCAAGTTACTACAACCTGGCCAGCCGCACGGAAAACGGGTTCCGGTTTGTTCCGATCAAGCATGATAATCAGCACTTGGGAGGCGTCTTAACTCAGGCGGGCATTCTCGCGGGTCTGTCAGACGGCCGGGAATCGAATCCAATTAAGCGCGGTGCGTGGTTGGCTCGCAAGATCGTGGCCGAGCCACCGGAAGACCCACCGCCCAACGTCCCACAACTGAAAGATGATGATGGCGCCAAGTTGACTTTGCGGGAAAAGCTCGAACGGCATCGCAACCAGAAAGGCTGCGCGAAGTGCCATGCGGGAATTGACCCGTGGGGTCTGCCATTCGAGTCGTTCGATGCGGGAGGTCTGTTGAAAACGGCCCCGCAGCCCGACACCAGATCGAAGCTTCCGGATGGCACACAAGTCCAAGACGTCAATGCTCTCAAGAACTATCTGGTCGATGACCGAATTGATCAAGTGGCATATAGTGTATTGAAACACCTCGCCTGTTATGCCAGCGGGCGGAGTTTGAGTTACAATGAAACTCTGTTCCTGCGGGAACAGGCGACGAAGCTGAAGTCCACGGAATATCGGATGCAGGACCTGATCCGGTTCGTGATCAAGAGTGATTTGTTCATGAAGAAGTAACGTGCGGATCGGCTACTAAGACGGGGCCGCTGTCGCACAGATTAGGGAACCGAAGATGACTACACGATTGCTCAATCGGCGTGCCGTACTTCAGGGTCTGGCGGGTGTGACGTTGTCGCTCCCCCTGTTGGAAGCGATGGGGAAGGACGTCGCACAGACAGTGCCGCGACGCTTTTGTGCCATGTACACGGCAAATGGCATGTCGCTCCCCAACCCCAAGCACGGGATCGATGACTGGAGCTGGTTTCCGAAAACCGACGGACGTGACTTTCAGTTTGGAAAATCGACAGAACCCTTCAGTCCGTTTCGCAGCCAGATCAGTTTCCTGGGAGGCCTGCATCATCCGAACGGAACCAAGGCCGACCCGCATCTCTGTTCTGATATGTGGTTGACGGGGGCTCCGTTGCACAGCCCCAAACCAGGGACGTTCAATTCCGTCGCGCTGGATCAAGTGGTGGCCCAGCACACGAAGCAGTTCTGCCGCCAGCCGTCGCTCGTCTTGTCGATCGATGCGGGAGTCGGTTTTCTGTCGCGGACGGGTACGATTTCTTATAACATCGAAGGCAAACCGATCCCCGCGGAAAACAATCCTCGCCGCGTGTTCGATCGACTGTTTCGGGGAGATCAAACCTCGCTGGCTGCGCAACGCGAGCAACTGCAGCGACGCATTAAACTGGTCGACGCGGTGCTGGAGAGTTCGCGATCGCTCAGCAAGCAGCTTGGTCAGTCCGACCGCGAGAAGATGGATCAGTATCTCACGTCGCTCGACGAGATCGAATCGCGACTGATCGCCTCGGAGAAGTGGATCGATATTCCCTTGAAGAAGCAGGACTATTCGCACCTCAACCTGGAGATCACTTCAGAAGGCGAACCTCGCGAATACTATCGGAACATGTTCGACTTGATTGCGCTGGCCTTCGATGCGGACATCACGCGATCCGTCACGTTCATGCTGAACCGGGAAGACGGCATGGGCATCAGCGATACCTTCCCCTTAAAAATGGGCCTGGGCCGAACGCATCACAATCTCTCTCACGCCGAGGATAAAGACGGACAACTAGCGTTTGCGAAGTACGACTTGTTCTTAAGTGAACAGGTGGCTTACTTCCTGGCTCTACGGCAGAATCTGTGGTGAATATTAATCTGTACTGATGGTCTGAAACAGGCGAGGGAATTCGCGGATCGAAAAGAAGTGCATCCTGGAGAGTGGTTGGCAATGATGGAGTTATCTAACGAC
>JAKFVC010000232.1 GCA_021732415.1 Planctomycetaceae bacterium | reverse complement strand
CGCCGACAAACCACCAATTTTGTAAAATTGTGGGTCATGACAAGATGCCGCAATCCCATGATCGCCACCATGCCCGAGCCGCTCAACATCTTCCCCGCCGCCGAGTGATTTCCGCGTGATCGGCGGGGGCGAAGCGTCGGCCCCGCCGACTCACGCCTGCAACAAACCGCGACACAAGGTCCAATTCAACAGAGATTTACGCCGCGCCGTGATTGCATTAGACTCCCGGTCGCTGCTATTGTACACTTAATGTACAGTACAGACGCATGATGCGGCTGCAGCCGGGTTCGTAACTAAGGAGAGAGAAAAATGGCTGCTACGCTTCCAGTGATCCAATCCGCGGCACAATCTCCCCGCTCCCCGTTCCCTGTCGCGGAGCGGGGCCACTTCATCAAGCAGTTTTCAGGACCTGACGCCGATTCAGGCGTGGTCTGCTTTAAGTTCTGGCAGCTCGTTCACGCTTCGGGCTGCCCATTTCAGTGCGCCTATTGTTTCTTGCAAACGACTGCATTCTTTCGTTTCAACAAGGCGGCATTGATGGGGCTGGTCTACAGCAACTGGGAACAGATGCTTGATGAAGTTAAGGAGTGGCTGAAATCGCCAGTTCCTCGCATGCTCATCATTGGAGAACTTCAGGACGGACTTGCCTTTGACAGCGCCTACGCAGCAGTGACCGGCAAGCCGTTGACACAACATCTGATCCCTCTGTTCGCAGAGCAAAACCGCCATCGGCTGATCTTTCTGACGAAAAGCACGCTTGTGAAACACGCGCTCAAACTTGAGCCGTCACCACAAGTGGTGTTTTCATGGTCGGTGAACGCCGAGTCGGCCGGAAAACTATGGGAAAAAGGAACTCCGCTTCCAAGCAAGCGGTTCGATGCAGCGAGGAAAATGCAGGATGCAGGCTGGCCGATCCGGTTCCGACTGGACCCGATGATTCCTTATCAGACCGCGGACGAGTGCTGGAGCGACGGTTATGGCGAAGCGGTTGACCGCATTAACAGCTTGAATCCAGAAATGGTGACGATCGGTGCCCTGCGAGCCAGCTCGATGGGGCTCGTTACCGCTGCAAGGAAAAACGACCGCCCCACAGACTTGTTCAGCTATCTCTCGGAAAAAGACCCATCGGGCTTCAAGTACCGAATTCCGTTTGAAAAGCAGGTCGAAATGTATCGGTTTGTTCTCGACCGTCTGGATCGCAAGCGGATCGTTCCCGCTCTTTGCAAGGAAGATGTATCCGTCTGGAATGCCGTCGGTCTGAAATTCGGTGGCTGCCATTGCCTTCTTCAAGGCGCATCGGTATCAACTGAGCTTGTGTCCACAACGCGATTTAAGAGCATTGCTGATAAGTAGAAGAGCGCCGATGGCAAAACTATTGCAGATGGTAGCCCATACAAAGGCGAAGCATCTGCTTTTATCTCGCTATCTGGATCGGTGGTTTCCAATTCTGGGAAGCGCCAATGGCATCATGAATTACATCGACGGATTCGCCGGCCCAGGTGAATACCAACAAGGCGACTTAGGATCGCCAATTCTCGCCCTCGATTCTGCCAAACGCCACGTCGCGAACCGCACGCTCGGCAAGCATGTGAAGATTCATTTCTACTTCGTCGAACAAAAGCCGGCATACGCGCAGCACCTAAAGGAAATGATTGCTGCTCGCAATTACCCCGCACAATTCACGATCCATGTCGAGTGTGGGGATTTTGCTGACTGCGTAAAAAAGGTCTTAGACGACGTTGAGTCTCGAAACAAGATTCTCGCGCCGACATTTGCCTTTGTCGATCCTTTTGGATTCAGCGGCATTCCCTTCGATTTGATGCGTCGAATCTTGAAGCATCCAAAGTGCGAAGTTTATGTGAACATTATGGTTGAGTTTATCAACCGCTTCCTGGAGCATGAAGACGAACAAATCGTCCAGCATTTCCCAGTTACATTTGGAACTGACGACGTACTCAAAATCTCGCAACAGCCGGGAGACCGCGTTCAAGAGATTCTGAAGTTGTACGAGCGGCAACTGCGCGACGCAGCGACGTATGTCGGGAAATTCGATATGCACGGGAAGGCGGACCAAAAGACGTATTCGCTGTTCTTTGCATCTAACAGTCCGCTTGGCTTCAAAAAGATGAAAGAAGCTAACTGGTCTGTTGATAAGACCGATGGAGGGCGGTTCTCAGACTTCGAACCGGGCGTCGCGGGAATGCCGAATATGTATCGATTCGACTCGCTGTGGTACATCATTGAGGGCAAGTTCCGAGATCAAGTTGTCCCGATGGCAGACCTCGATGAATTCGTCAACAGCAAGACGGACTACTTGGACTCACACTTGCGGACCGTGCTGCGAGACCATGAGGAGATAAATGATTTCGGTGTGATCGTTCATCCAGATCAGAAGCGAAAGAAGGGCCAGTTCCCCGCCGACAAGATTTCGATCGAGTTTAAGAAGCCAAAGCCGCAGAAGAAGACGACACTTTTTTGATGGCTTGGAGTAAATATGAAAACTGTGCATCCGTCCGACCGCCAAATTGCGATGGGAGGTCTCAAGCGAGACGAGGTGGACGCTGAGTTTTTGCCCTACATTGACCGAATCAACCGTTTTGGGTTTTGCGTCACGGGGCAAAGTTGTGTCGGGCATGTCAAATACTCGCCGGAAGCCATTGAAGCGTTCGATCTGGCGCCCAACCAAACGCATTGGGGTTATTTATGGCTGCTGTGCTCGGAAGAATTCGCGCAATGGATAAACGACCGCGCAGCAAGTTGGGACTGGGTCTTCATCGAATTGAGCCGATTCTGGAATGAGAACGCGAATGAACCGACATGCACAGACTACGGTACCTTCGAGCTGGTTTTCGCTTGGGACTTCAGCGCGTGGCCTCGTCCTGCTGATGACATTCTAGCTGCTGTCGAAGAATTCGATCGTGATTTCAATGACGTAAATTAGCTCCCTGTATATTTAGGCCAAGCTGACCAAAACTTCCATGCTCTGTGAGGCTCACCGTGGCTTTTAGACGTCTTGAATCCAATCAACCGCTTCCAGAATCTCCAGAGGCACTCTTTCAAGACAATAAGATGAGAAAGGTGCCGGGTCTCCTTTCTCATCAGGCAGATGTAATTCGGACCTACTGCAATGATTCGCTCGAAAGGCCGGATGTCGCCTTGCAGTTGCCAACCGGGAGCGGCAAGACGCTCGTTGGCCTGCTGATTACCGAGTGGCGTAGGATCGTCCGAAAAGAACGTATCCTGTACCTGTGCCCAACCAATCAACTGGTTCACCAAGTCGCTCGCCAGTCGGATGAGTATGGTATCCGAGCGCTACCATTCACAGGCTCATCAAAAGAGTACAGCGCCGAGTCGAAGGCACTCTGGTTATCGAATGATGCTATCGGCGTGACAACTTACAGTGCGTTGTTCAATACCAACCCATTCTTTCAGTCGCCAAACGTCATCGTCCTAGACGATGCCCATGCTGCGGAGTCCTATATTGCCGAGTTTTGGTCTTTGAAGATCGACCGCGAATCGCACAAACCATTGTTCGTTGCGATCATGAATATCCTTAAACCTGTGATTAGCGATTCCAATTGGCAACTCATCACATCGCCGAGCCGTCCAACGTCGGCATCCTTTTCTGTTGAGAAGCTCCCAAGTCCACACTTGCTGTCAGTCGCATCTGAAATTCGGTCAGTGCTTCATGCTCATTGCAATAGAGAAAACAAGCTCGGGTACCCGTGGGAAGTCATTGAGCAACATCTTGAGGTGTGCCATCTCTACTACACCTATGACAAGATTCTGATCAGGCCGCTGATAGCTCCCACCCAGTCGCACGAACCGTTCGCGGGAGCTCAACAGCGTATTTACATGTCTGCAACCCCCGGCTTGGGAGGCGAGCTTGAACGGATCACCGGCCGTCGTCGGATCCATCGGCAACCGCCGCCTGCATCTTGGGACAAGCACGGAATTGGACGGCGTTTATTCATTTTTCCTGAGCGGTCCATTTCAGATCGTGACGAGATCGATCGTCTCTTCGCAGAAATTGTCAGACGGTTTGGGAGGGCATTATTCCTGGTTCCCAGCACATTACGCCTAGAAGCTGTGAGAGCAGCGCTCTCTCAAGTAACGGGCATAAAGGTGTTGACCGCAAGCGACATTGAAGACTCAAAGAAGAAATTCACCGAGTCGTCTCCTGCGGCTGCGGTAGTCGCAAACCGCTATGACGGTATCGATTTTCCGGGCGAAGAATGTCGGGTGCTAATTGTGGAAGGGTTGTCGAATGCTACCAACCTCCAAGAATCCTTTTTCATTACGAGGCTGGCGGCAAAGCATCTGCTGACCGCACGAATCACTACGCGGATTGTGCAGGCTGTGGGGCGCTGCACCCGATCACCAACGGATTATGCGGCCGTCATCATTTTGGGTGACGAACTCACGCAACATCTTGTTGCAAGTGAGAGTCGATCGCTGTTTCATCCTGAGTTACAAGCGGAAATTGATTTCGGTTGGAAGCAATCAATGCAGATGAAGGCCAAGGATTTTATTGAGAACATCCAGCTGCTATTAGCGCGAGGCGATGACTGGAAGTCAGCCGAAAACGAGATCGTCTCGCAACGGAGCAAGATGAAACAACTGGAGTTACCTGGAGCGGCAAACCTGCAATCCTGTGTGGATTCTGAGATCGCATATCAGGAAGCGATCTGGGCTGGAGATTTCACCAGCGCGGTGAACCACGCCAAAGCGGTTCTTGGAAAGCTCACAGATCCTGTGATGCGTGGGTATCGCGGTCTCTGGCTCTATCTGCAAGGGGTCGCGGCGTGGCATATCTTCCAAGGAGGAATGGCAAGGATGGGGGTGGTCGCCAAGGGTCTCTTTAAAGAAGCGCATAGCACGAGTAAGACAGTTCGATGGTTAATCGAGCTGTCTAAAGAAGATGGTGATCTCGCCCCCAATATCAAGGGACTTCACACTTCTCAGGTCATCGAACGGTTCGAGTCCCAACTTGAGCAACTGGGCAATTCCCACGATGGCCGGTTTGCTCAGTTAGAAAAGGTGATCATGGACGGGCTGATTCCCAAGGAGTCGCCCACCTTTGAAGACGCCCACATGAGGCTTGGAAAGCTTCTCGGGTACGACGCCGACAAGATCGAAGACACGGGGTCGCCTGATCCATACTGGATCGTCGATGATACGATGTGCTTCGTGTTCGAGGACCATGCCGGTGCGAAGGAGACCTCGGCGCTCGATGTGACCAAGGCAAGGCAAGCGGCGACACATGACAATTGGATGAGGGCTAATACTCCAATTCGCTCCGATGCCACTATTATCAAAGTGCTAGTCACGCCGGTCACAAAATTCGATGTAAACGCCCTACCCCATCTGGTTGATGTGAAGATTTGGCCGCTGGCGCACTTTCGCAATTGGGCGAGCGACGCGTTAGGCGTGGTCCGTCAACTGAGAGCTACTTTCGCTGGCCGTGGAGTGTTGCTTTGGCGAGAAGAAGCGATGTCAAAGTTCGAGGAATACAAATTAGAACCGACATCGTTGCTGGAGCTGTTGAACTCCTTGCAGAAGCGATAGCAGACTTCGACAAAAATCTGAAGCGAATGGAAGGGGAGCGAGGGCATCCGTTCCGCTCTCGGCCACGGGTTGCAAGAAAACGTGCGAACGGACGATTTGTTCCAGCTTGTCGATCGTGCTGCGGCCTCGTGATGAATGGATCATGCCCATCGCTTCCCCCCTTCGGTCTGGTGACCCTCTCAGCGTGCCACGAAATCATTGCCAGATCGTTAACACTGGCCGACGGAGTGCAGAGAATCTCGGCTGGATGCGCTGTGTTACATCCTGCACACCGACCTTGAACTTGGCTCAAAGAGCAATTCGTCACCGGCGTGAAGATCACTGCGGGGCGATAGCGTTCTGTTGCCTCAACGCTGGGGCGAGATCATCCGTCGCTTCGATCAAAGCCCCCGATCACCAAGGGGGGCGTCAAGCTGCTGAAGAAAATGAGCAGGGAAGCCAATACGAGGAATGCTCCCGCACGGATCAAATGGCCTCAAAGAATCTCCCCATGACATCACCGGGGAGCCAATCAGCCGCGTTACATCCCGCGGCGGTGCTGAAAGCCGTGAGACGATAAGGACAACCGATTCGCTGCGGAGCCGATAATCGGCGACGGAGGTGTAGTCGGATGACGGCCCGCAATTCGGTCGGCTGTGGCGAACTGTAACGGCGTTCCCGCCCGCCCTTGCCGATCCGGCCATAGCGGATCGCCACGGTGAAATCGTCGAATAAGTCGCGGCCGACCAGGACTTCATAACGCCGATGGTGGTTTTTCTCGGCGTGGTGCGCTTCAAAGGTGATCGTCAACAGATTATCCATGAGAGTTCCCTTTCAATGTTGTGGAATGAGTGGGACGGCGCTGTTCCAAGAGCTTCTGTCCATCCGGTCGGAGCGATCCATCGGGCGCAACGTGGCGGTACAAAGTTTGCCGAGCAATCCCGAGTTCGGCGCAGAGACTACTGATACGAGTTTCCGGCTGCCCCATTGCGGCCATCGCTAGCCGCAGTTGGGACGTGGTCAACTTGAACTTCCGTCCGCCGCAACGACCACGAGCCCGCGCTGCCGCCAGTCCGGCCCGCGTCCGTTCCACGATCAGCGCCCGCTCGAACTCGGCCAACGCGGCAAAGATCGCGAACACGAGCTGACCGCTCGGCGACGTGGTATCGATGCTGGCCCCTTGACCGGTGAGGACTCGGAAGCCAATCCCCCGTTCCGCCAATTCCTGCACGGTATTGATCAGATGCCGGAGATTGCGACCGAGCCTATCCAGCTTCCAGATGACGAGTGTATCCCCGGTCCGCAAGGCTTTCAGGCACGCCAAGAGTCCCGGCCGATCGTCCCGCTGGCCGGAGGCCTGGTCTTCGTAAATCGCTTGCGCATTCACTCCCGCCGCGCGGAGTGCATCCCGCTGCAAGTTGGTATTCTGACTCCCATCGGCCTTGCTGACCCGTACATACCCGACCTGCATCGACTCCTCATGATGTTGTTCGTTTCAACCGACCCGAGCGTGTCACGTAAACGAGCGATTGCGTGACACTCTTCCCAAGGACCGTTCTACGACGGAATTCTCGTCACGTTTCCTGTCACACTTTCAACGTCCCGTCAAGGACTTTCGGCGGTTGATTGTGAGACAACTATTACCGGGGGAGACAAACTCGCGTTTCGCGAGGGGACTTCCCGCACAGGTTACGGCGGTGCCTGCGCACCGACGCCGAAAGCACGACGTCTATGCAGGAAGCCAACAGGAGAACCAAAAGAGTGAGGTTGAATCCGAAGTTACACTCCGGCTGCGGAAAAGAAGCTGCCGCAACTATCGGCCATTGTAATCGAGCGGCCAAATGTCGCGGTCCAGCAACCGGTCGCGGAGCTGTCGACGAGCACGGTGCGTGCGGAGATAAAGCGCTCGCGGGGTCACGTCCAGTTTCTCCGCGACCTCAGTTGCACTGAAGTCGTCCCATTCCGTCAGCGACACGGCTTCCCGTAACGTCGGCGAAAGTAGGTCGAACTCTTCGCGCACAATCGCCATCAACTCGCGATGTTGAGCGTCGCCGGAAGGGTCGCGGTGCGGATCGGCGACCTCGAAAGTGTCGTCGCTCCCCGGATGGCGTCGCCCCTTACGGGCGATATCTACACAGATGTTGTGCAGTGTCTGCATTGCATAGGGTTGGAACGGGCGACCCGCCCCGGTATTCAGATACCGCCGGTAGCCCGACCCCACCATCTGGCAGTGCCACGACTGCTTCGCATCAAGGGCTCCTTCGCGTGGCTGACGCACCTGCCAACGGGTGAACTTCATCGCCGCGATCACAATCAACGTGCAGTCCATCAACTGCAACTCTTCACGGAATTCCGGCGACTCCGTTGGTTCCGGATCGGCCAAAACCGCGATCACTTTCTGACATGCCCGTTCAAAGTGATCGCGAGGATTCTCTCCGGCAGCCGACGACGTTTTTAACATGACTTTCATCTCCGAATAAGGGGTCAGTTGCTGTTTGCGACTGGCGAGTGAAGTCTTCTCGCCAGTCAGTTATTCGAGAGACGAACTGCATCTGGAAAGTGGCGGTGGCAAAGCGCCGGTGAGTTTGAGAAACGTCACACGGTGTTTTGAAGAATGTCACGCCGTGTTTGTGAGAATGTCACACTGCATTGGAATGGCAGGTATCCTGCGCGAGCTCAGTCAGTTGCTGTCGACACGCTTTTTTAAGCGAATTGCTGAAAAGCCGTTTCCTGAAAACCAGGTGTCTCCCAGAGGAGCAGCAGGCGATCTACGTCTGCCTACTGACATCTTCAACCGTAATGGAATCAAGCGACCGAACAGATTCTCTTCAGGGGGGAAGATCAGGAGCAAGTTGCCGCGCCTGCCGTTCAATGTCGCGAATCATTTCCGCGGCTTGGTGTTCGCCGTTTGCGATTCCCAATGCAACATAGGACCTTGTTAGGTCACTCTTGAAGCCTGACAAGCCGAGTTCCCCTTCATAGCCGCCGGGTTCGTGAATGCCGTGAGCAGCAGCATAGGCATAGGCCGCGACAAGCCGTTCGGAAAAGAGCAAGCCGCCCAAATCCTCGCTATGTGGCACCGTGTTGTCGTATTTTCCGAATGTGGTATGGGGGAAATAGAGGGGTTGCGGTTGTTCGCCGCGTCGGAGCCCAATGTCGAAGCACTCGGGGTATTTACGCCGCAAGTCTCGAATCGACAGTCGATCACTCGGAAAGGCGATGCCTGAAAAATCGAGTTGATCGAAGATCGCTTCGTCGTCATCTCCTCCGGCTTTATCCGAACACATTCGCCCTCTCGAAGTCCGCTGTGGTGAATCGAAAAAGACAATGGACTAGGGCCAAAGAGAAGTCAACTCCCTTTATTTAATCGCTTTGAGCTGACAGCGCTTCCTGAACGCGTTGCCACGCCAAGCGACCCAAATCCGTCAGACCATCAAAACCCTTCCCCTTTTCCTTCTCTTCAAGCAATCGGCTTAGCCTCGGCTTGAGACGCTCAATTCTGAAATGATCGGCAAAGAAGTGATCCATCTTCTTTCGGCAGGCATACACGTAATTTCGGCAGGCATTCAGCCGCTTGGAGCCTGAAAAACGGAAAGTGTTGTCGGCCGATTCCTTCTTTTCAAGCGAGCGAATCACTTCAGCCAGCGAGCCGCAAACGGGAAATCCGCGGTCATCGGTTTGCGCGAACGCCGTGCAAATCGCATGAAAAAGTCGAAACGGTTGCTCCGCCGCTTCGTCGATCGAATCTTTGGGGATGGGCTTCCGAAGATTCTCCACAGAAATTCCGTAGACCTCACTGAGTTTCAGAATCAGTTCAGGATCTTCCGGTAGAGCGATTGGAAGCGTTGCGGTCGACTGAGGCGGACGCACGGAATCAGCCAGAGAAGGCACGTTCTTATGTTGGTTGTGCTTATTTGATGATGTAGCAGAACTTGTTTCGCGCGCTGGACTCATGTCAACGGACAGGTCCGGCGAAACCGGCATTGGTGAGGTCGTTGGCAGCGCAGTCAGTCGCTGTGGCGAAATTCTCGCTTCCAGGCCTTCTGAATCTAGAGTGGTGTTCAATTCGCGGATGACTTCATTCAGGACCAAGATGTGAAGGGATTTATCGCCGCCACTGACCGTGATCGAAAGCCACGGCCGTTCCTCCAGCGGCGGGTTGACCTCCGTGCGAATGCGGACTTCAAATTGTGCATCATGGCCGGGAAGTCGCCAGGGTAAACACGCCGCGTTGCGATAGAGCTGGCGGTGGAATTGTTCCCTACGAGTCGCGTCCAACTGCTCCGGCGTGTTGTAGGCTTCGATGAGCACCTTGGCCAAAAACAGGAGCAACACTCGCTCCGGCAGGAAATCGAATGGGTATTTGAAGAGTGGCACATCCCCTGTGGGAAGGTTGTCCGGCTTGGGCTGAGGTTCCAAGAGGTCAGGAATCAGCCAACCTTTCATCTGATGTCCATAGCGGACCTCAAAGAGCAATCCCGAATGGACAAGCAACTCGCAAATGATCTCTCGGTCGCGTTCCGTGAACTGGAGCGAGTCGAACCAGTCACGAACGTTTTCCGCCGTCACCGACTTTGGGAACTGCGTGGCGGCGCGGCGGGGGAGAGTTTTTTCCAAGCTCCCTGGGGAGACCCAGCCGTTGAGGTTGTGGGTCTTTTCCGCCCGCAGCGCACGATAAACCGGAGTTTTGACCCACCACGGATTGAAAATCACGTTGCTTAGCGATCTGGCTGCTTTACCATCTTGATTCTGGTCATCGCCAACCCAGTGGACCAGACCGAGGCTTTTCAGGATTCCGAGTGATGTCTTCACTCGCTGCTTCATGAGTTTCTTGCTCGGAGGCTTGTCGTCTTGTTGATCCAGTTTCTGCTCCAAGGCCCAACTACGAAACGGGTCTTGATCCAAGCGAAAACGGGTTAACGGCACTTTCCCTTCCTGCGGCATAAAGTGTTCAAGAACCCAATCTCGGATTTTCCGATCACCGAGCGTCACCTTGTCGCAAAGGAAAATGATCTTGTCGAGATGCTCTGCAAGCGTTTGGCGAATCTGCCGACATGCATTCCGATGCTGCTCAGTTAGCAGGGATTGAGATTCCGGCGTCAGTGCGCTGAAGTCCTCTTTCTTCGGGTATCCAAGTCCAGTAATCTCACCGATCACGTTGGTATCAAAGAACTGTTTTTCTCTGGCATCCTGTACAGCAGTTAGCAATTCGTCATAGTTCTGCAGGACGGTGACTGGATTCGGACCCTTACCCTCCTGTGCCGAGAGAAGTTTGTCCGATTGCGTGTACACAATCAGAACCGGGGCCCGCATTCGTGTCTCACCGGCCTTCCGCGTGCCGTGTTGGGCCAAGAAACGGAGCCAGTACGTGAGCTTGTTGGCGCGAGCATCCTTTGAAGCATTCAGGACGAGCAGATAAAACGCTCGTTCCGCGCCGACGAAGAAACGATGCGAGCCGTGAAGGAAGTCTTGCCCTCCGAAGTCCCAGACTCGCAGTTTCAATGGCGACAGTTCATCCCCGGCGAGCAAATCTGCCGGCAATTGATACTCGTACATGTCGAAGTCGCAGGTGCTGATTGAGTCGGGCGGAGCAGTTTCATCCTTACCCGCAAACAAGCGCCGACAGAGCACGGACTTGCCGACACATCCCTCCCCGACGATGAGCAACTTGGCCTCCGGTAATGGGGCGGACGCCGCGATCCGATCACGGTACCACTGGAAGATTGTGTCGGCATCACCAGAATGCAGTACAGATGGCGGTACCGTGACACCAGTGTTGTTTAATTTCAGACTTTTTAGTTTCGGGATTTGTCCCTCGCGAAAGGCGTCCCACCACCACCTCAAGCTAGCATCCGTGACTTCCGTCTCAGTCAGGTCGAGCTCGCTGAGTCGTGGAAGCTGACCGGCGCAGGCCGCCTCCGCCCAACGAGTCAGACTTTCATCTTTGACTGCTGTATACGATAGACTGAGCTCACTAAGTTGCGGAAGCTGACCGGCGAGTGCTGCATCCGCCCACCGCATCGAGATCGGTTCGGTCAATTGTGTCAAAGTCAGGGTGAGGTGGCTGAGTCGTCGAAGCCGACCGCCGCGCGCGGCAACCGCCCAGAGTGTCAGGCTCAATTCGGTCAAACGCGCCGCTGTCAAAGTGAGGTGACTGAGCCGCGGAAGCTGACCGACGAGTACCGCATTCACCAGAAAGCGAAAGCTGGTATCCGGGATGGTGGAATAACTAATATCCAACGATCTTATACAGTTTATAAGCGCCGTTCCGTCTCTCAATGACAACCCTTGGGATGCCGCAACAAACATTGGCAGCAACGCCTTCAGATTACCTCCATTAAACTCCACGTCCCAATCAATTAACCCCGGCATCCGCTCTGCGATCATCTTCAAAATCTGTCGTGTCGTCTCAACATCTAAAAACGGAATGAAGCGGAGACTGAGCGCACCGTCCTTCGACTCAGCGATCAATCGTTCGACCTTCGCCACGCTTGCTTGATCGACCGCCATCTTGGCCCCTTGGATCGCTACTCACGGTTGCTTAGCCACCATGATCCAGTAAGACCATTGCCGTTGCAATCATCCATTCCCAGGAGTGGCAGCCGGTGGCCAGCCCCCCACGCTCACAACAGGCGACTCCGGCGCATTAGCTGAATTATTGCTGCAAAGATGAAAGATTTCCGGCACTGGCGCGTATGACTCGACAGTGCCGCCCAACGCCGAAACGGGAGCAACAAACTCCCCGTGATCTCGGTAAACGGCGGCACCATTAGTCATCACAGTGTGTGGTGGCCAAAGCCCTGGTCAGGTCTTCTCGAAGGAGGGTCCGCGCATGTTTGGTCTCTTGGCAATCGTTGATCCCGTGACGCAGTGCATCGTGATTTTCATCGTGAGTCTTCTGTGCGCGCTTGGCTAAGCGCCGAACCAAGGATGCCTGAGCGGGAACCGGGTCGGTGCGGAAATCGTGCCGACCCGGTGTTCTCAGCTCCTCCGTGTTATGGCAACGATTTATCCTCTTACGTTGAAAGACCCCAGATGATTTTTCTCAAAATCATGGGCACAGCGCTGCTGGCACTGATCTATACGATTTCACCCATCGATATTGTTCCAGACGTTCTGCCTGTTGTCGGTTGGGCCGATGACGCAGGCGTGATTATCTGGGCGTGGACGACGGTGGGAAAACTGCTCTCGGAACCGGCTGCGTAGCACGTGGCTAAGTGAGTCACCAGTTTTCAATTCGCACGGCAGTGTGGTTCCGACACCACACTGCCGTGCTTCTCTAATACCCGTTGTATCGGAGGAATCCCATGAGCAAGATCGGTGAGGATTTTCTGGCGAAGTCGCTGCAACTCGGCTTGCAGGAGCTTAGGAACGCGGCGGGGTTCGACCAATCGAATGTGGCGGACGACATCCGCCGTTCGGTGATCGAACCGCGGCAGGATTTGCAGTACCCCCACACTGCCACAGCAGCAGCCGTCTCGTCACCGACGCCCGAACTTGAACAGCAACAGGAGCGCTAACGGTGGTGACGCCGGTCTTGTTTCTGATGCACCGCGGGACAGCGGTTTTCACGCTGATACGAACCGTATTTCAGAGGGTCGTCGGTAAACTTCCCGGCGGGAAATACCGTTGGCTGCGCCACGGCTACCAATTGCAAGCGGTGTTTGTGTGGGTCGGTGTCGTCGGCTTAATCTGGGTAACGTTCCTCAGTAATCCGTTCTTCGGTCTGTTGCTGGCGGCGGGCCTCGTCGCTCTCTTTCGTCGAGGCCGCCCCGCCGCGGATACCGAACATGGTTCAGCCCGATGGGGAACGCTCCGTGATCTGGTCGACCGCGGTTATCTCTGTGGCCGCGAGGGTCTCGTGGTCGGTCGCGTGTTGCCAGGGATGAATTCCGCGCCCTTACCGTCGGCGCTGGCTGCGCTACGGAATTATCCTCGCCATGCCGATGAACTCGCGGTCCGTGTGTTCCGCAGCTTGCGGTCCCAAAGGTCACCGAGACCGCTGATCGTGTTACCCGAACGGGAGATCATTCATACCTCGGTGTACGGCCGGAGTGGGTCGTCCAAGACCCAGGGACATGTCATCTCGAACCTTCTGATCGACCGTTCCGCCGCGATCGTCACCGATGTCAAAGGGGAAGTCTCCGCCGCAACGGCCCGGCACCGCGCGAAGACTTTCGGTCACGAAATCGTCTGCATCGCGCCCTTCGGGGGGCAACCGGAAGGATTCCCAGCGGAGGCCTTCAATCCCCTCTCCGCGGTGAATCTGAAATCGCCCCATCTGGTGTCGGATGCGATCCATTTTGCGAGAGCCCTGATTCGCCCTGACCGGCACGATCACAATCCGTTCTTCGTGAAAAGTGCGATCGTCATCATCGATGCCGTCCTCTCGTTTCTCTTCTGCCATGCCGCACCTTGCGATTGCACGTTGCAGAAACTGCGGGAAATCACCATCGATCCGGCGAAGCTGCAACAGCTCGCCGAGCTGATGCAGCAATCGAATTTTGCTGGGGGCTATCTCCGCTCCAAGGGGCAACAACTGGCGGCGCTCACTGGCAAAACGCTGCTCGATGTCTTGGCCACCCTCAATACGCAACTCTTCTGGATCGACTCGCTGGCCATCGAACAGGCGACCCTGTGGACGACGTTTCCGCTCCAGAAATTGCTCGACGGCCGGATGACGATTTTCCTAATTTTTCCCACGGACCGGATTGAAGATTACGGCCCGCTGATTCGGGTCTGGATTACGGCCTTCGCGCAAACGATCTTCTCGGCGGGGATCGGCCGACCGCACCCGATTCGGTTCTATTTCGACGAAGCGAGCCTCCTCGGCCGCGACATGCCGGTCTTGGAAAGAATGTTAACGAAGGGACGCGGCTACCAAATCAAAACCAATTTTTATTGGCAATCGGTGCAACAGATTCAAGAAGTCTTCCCCGAACATCAAGCGCAGGTTTTCCGGGAACAAATGTCAGTCGAGCAGTTTCTGGAAGTCGCCACCTATCAGTCTGCCAAGGAGATTAGTCAATGGATCGGACAGACCACGATTCGGGTGGAACAACAGTCCCACACCAGTGGCTGGTCCCAATCTGAGACGACGAGCGTCCAACCGT
Organism: Planctomycetaceae bacterium; assembly: GCA_021732415.1. Taxonomy (GTDB): domain Bacteria; phylum Planctomycetota; class Planctomycetia; order Planctomycetales; family Planctomycetaceae; genus JAKFVC01. The sequence goes on along the minus strand of JAKFVC010000232.1, from coordinate 3,302 downwards.
CCTGGTCCCGAAGTTGGTCAGGCAGCACCACGGTGAACGATCAGAAGACGGGGCGGGCCCTGATTCAGCCGGAAGAACTGCTGCAACTTCCGGCGGACGTCACGGTGATCCTTAAACCCCAATGCCCGCCGCTCCTGGCCGAGAAGTTGCAGGCCTATCGTCCCGAGCAACGGGCCGAACTTCAGGATTGGCCAAGCGGGAAGCTCCCGAGCGGTGCCTCGACTCGATCTTGGGTCTGGGGTTTGGTGGCCATGATCTTATTGCTTGTCGGCCTGTTGTTCGCGGCGTGCTCCCTCGAAACACCGTAGTGTTCGGTCCCGCGTCGTTCTGCTTCATTCGCGTTCAGTTTTTAACCGCAACCCAAGGAAACGACCCATGTTGACCGACATCCCGTCACAACCGCTCCCTTTCGCTGAGGTCATGCCCGATCAACAACAGCCGCGACGGACGTTCGACCGGCCGGAACTGGAGACGCTCAAGACGTCGATGGCCACACACGGTCTGTTGAATCCGCTGGTCGTCCGATGGGACAAAGTCCGTCAACTCTACGTCATCATCTGTGGAGAACGCCGCTGGCGGTGTGCCAAAGAACTCGGGTGGACTGAAATCTCCTGCCGGGTGATCGACCGCGAGCTGACTCCCGCCGAGATCGTCGTCCTGCAACTCACGGAGAATCTCCAGCGACAGGACCTCAATCCCCTCGACGAAGCCCGCAGTCTGGAGCGTTTGCAGACGTTGCTGAACTGTTCGCGGGAAGCCCTCGCCGAGCACACACTCCGTTCGACGGCCTCGATTTGCCGCTCGTTCAAATTGCTGGACCTGCCGCCGGATGTGCAAACATTGATCGAACAGAATCGGTTGCCAGTGAGTATCGCCGCAGAACTCCATCGCTGCGCTGATCCTGTTTTGGTACGGGAACTCGCCGAACAAGTCGCCGCGGGCCAATTGACGCGGAATGAAGTAACCACCCGCGTCCGCCAAACAACCCCGGTGGGGGCGACGAAACCCAAGCGGCTATCCCTGCCATTGGCAACAGGGATCACACTCCAACTCTCGTCGTCGCTGTCGCTGGAAGAATGCGAGGCGGCGGTTTCGAAATGGCTGCGGCGGTTGCGACAGGCCAAACTGACGACGACCGATCTGGCCACGTTCGCGGAATCACTGCGAACGGCAACCACGCACTCGTGAGCGACAGAGGGGAATGAAGCTATGTCGGTCAGTGATCTGGTGGTGATCGAACTCGCCGAGCGTGTCACGCGGCTCGAAGCCGAGATCGTTGCGCTACGTACGACAACGACTCCAACCCCGTATTACAGCGTGGCGGAATTCGCCCGCTGTGTGCAACGAGCGCCTTATACCGTCCGCGAATGGGCTCGGCAGGGCCGCATTCAGGCCACACGCCGCGCCACGGGCGGCGGTCCGTATCGGTCCTGGGTCATCAGCCAAGAGGAACTCGTCCGGTATCAACGATGGGGACTGCGGCCTTCGGTGTCGTAAACGTGAATATTCCCTCGGAAAAGGTTCGTCGATGAGCATCGAGCAATTGGACCTGCGGCTGCAACGAATCGAAGAAGCCTTGCAATTGCTTTTGCAGCAGCGCGTCGTGCGGAATTTCTACTCCACCGCCGACGCGGCACAGTTGTTGGGCAAGGCCGAATTCACCGTCCGCGAATGGTGCCGCCACGGCCGGGTCCAAGCCGTCAAACGCGCCTGCGGCCGGGGATCATCCCTCGAATGGATGATCCCCCATAACGAACTCGAACGGCTCCAAGCGGAAGGTCTACTCCCCGCCAAACACTGAGGCCAGTGCCGCTTGCTGGGCATTCGGCAACAGGTGCGTATACCGTTTGCGCATTTCTTCGGTGGTATGCCCCACCCAGGCGTCGATCATGCGTTGATCGATGCCGCGACTGGCACAATTCGAAATGAACGAGTGCCGGAAGACGTGCCAACCTTTCAGCTTCGCCCATTTGCTACCATTGAGCACGGAATGGAAATGGTGCGTAGCGTCGTCGGCCGAGAGTGGATCATTGTCTTGTTCAAAGGCGTATCGTCCGCTGGAATCCTGAAGCCAAGCCTGCATGACGCGCCGCAATCGCGGCGTCAGGGGCACGGTGCGGGTCGTGGTCTTCCCTTTGGCCCGCTTCTTCTCGCGGATCGAAACCGTCCCCGCCTCGAAGTCAAAATCGAGGGCTTCGGAGCGGACGAGTTCACTTCGTCTTGCACCCGTATGGGCGGCGAAGACCAGCATGGGCACAAGCCAACTCTCCGGTCGCTGCTCAACGACAAAGTCGAGGACTTCTTCGACCTCGCTCGTGGTCAGATAGAGGCTTTTCCAAAGTACGGACTGTTCGGCCTCCGAAAGATGCCCGCGGGCGATCTGCCGTTCGATCTCGGTCCAAGTTTGGAACTTCGGCTTTTCGTTCAACTTGGGATACCGCAGCCCGCGATTGGGGAATTCACTGGGGACTTGTCCCGTCCGTCGCAACCACGTCCACAAACTGCTGAAACTTGCCAGTTCCTTGCGGATGGTCACCGGGTTGATCTTTTTCCCAATCGGCCCGTTTTCCTGGCCACGGCGTTCGACATATCGCTGAAGATCATCGAAACTCAGACGTTCGATGGCGAAGGCTTCGCCGAACACCCGCACGATGTGATGCAAGTGGATGCGGAGTGTCTTGAGCGTATTGGCTTCCAGTGATCCGGCCGGAATGGACTGGAAGAACTCCGGGATGATCTTGGCGAGAGTCCGTGACGGCGGAAGAATCAACGGAACCTTCTTTGGCCGCCCGTCGTTCAACAGAAATGTGGGAAGATCGACGTCGGGGGGGAGGTCGACCTCCCCACGTTCGAGCATCTCAATCCGGCGATTGACGGCCGCCAACCGTCCCAATGCCACCCGCTGGTCGGTGGTCTGCAAAGACCGTTTGAAAGTCTGACCACTGATTTCAAAGACGAGCCGATACGTTTTCCCGCGCTTGTCGAGCCACGCCATGGACCATGCCCTCCCGTTCGATTGTCGTAAATACGTCAATCGATGCAGGAGCAGCGTGTGTCCAATGTCCTCCCCAGTTTCCTCCCCACTTCGCATTGCGGGAAAGAAAAAGGGACTCACGGCATTTGTCGTAAGTCCCTATCAGAATTCGCGTTCAGAACAGTTTCGAGTCTTGGGCGAGAGTGCCCCCGGTAGGACTTGAACCTACAACAAACAGATTAAGAGTCTGCTGCTCTGCCATTGAGCTACGAGGGCCGTGGCGGGATTATAATCGCCGATTGCAGGATCGACAACTGTGTCCGGGGAG
>JAKFVC010000073.1 GCA_021732415.1 Planctomycetaceae bacterium | reverse complement strand
ATCAAAGAAGTTCGAAGGGATCAAAGAAGTTCGAAGGGATCAAAGAGTTCAAAGGGATCAAAGAAGTTCGAAGGGATCAAAGAGTTCAAATGGGGCAAAGAGTTCAAAGAGCGCATGTCGATTCTCGCGAAGATGGTTGGTTCGACGCTCGGGCTCGATTGGTGTTCGCGAGTCGAATGCAGACGGCCGGGGCGGCCATCCTACGGGGATGTGCCGCATTTGCCGTAAGGATTGCTCGTTCTGTACAATGCCCCGCTCTGGCGAGACGTTCTTGTAATTCACGTAAATTCAATCCGGGACACTGGTTTCCGTTCTTGAGGCTATTATGACCCCACGCCGCATCCTGGTTACCGCGGCCCTGCCCTATGCCAATGGTCACATCCACATTGGGCACCTGGTAGAATACATCCAGACCGATATCTGGGTCCGCTTTCAAAAGCTGCGCGGCCACAACTGCCGTTTCTTCTGTGCGGACGACACGCATGGCACGGCGATTACCAACCGTGCGAGGCTCGAAAAACGGTCGGAAGAAGCGGTCATCGCTGATATGCGCGAGGCCCACGTGCAGGACTTCGCCGGCTTCCAGATCTACTTTGATAACTATGGCAGCACGAACAGCCCCGAAAACCGCGAGCTGTGCCATCTTGTCTGGAAGTCGTTGCGCGAGGACGGTTACGTCGTCGAGCGCGAAGTGACTCAACTGTTTGATCCCGAAGCCAAGCAGTTTCTGGCCGATCGGTTCGTCAAAGGGACTTGTCCGAAGTGCCGCTCGACCGACCAATACGGCGACAGTTGCGATAAGTGCGGATCGACCTACAGTGCGACCGATTTGATCGATCCCGTGAGCACGCTGTCGGGGGCGAAACCGGAAATTCGTTCGGCGTCACATCTCTTCGTGCAGATTGAGCGACTGCATGAGTTCCTGGAAGAATGGACTCAGTCCGGTGGGCACCTGCAGACGGAAGTCGCCAACTATCTGAAGGGGCACTTCCTCGGCGAGCCGTTGCGCGATTGGGACATTTCGCGCCCGCAGCCGTATTTCGGATTCGAGATCCCCGACTCGCCCGGGAACTGCTGGTATGTGTGGTTCGATGCCCCGATCGGCTACATCGCTTCGACCCGCGAATGGTGCGAGAAAAACGGTCAGAACTGGGAAGACTGGTGGCGCAATCCCGCTGGTGAGGTGCACCACTTCATCGGCAAGGACATCACTTACTTCCACACGCTGTTCTGGCCGGCCATGTTGAAGGTAGCCAAGTTGAACTTGCCCACCAAAGTTCACATTCACGGCTTCCTGAATGTCGGTGGCGAGAAAATGTCCAAGAGTAAGGGGACATTCATTCGCGCCGGCGAGTACCTGAAGTTTCTCGATCCGGCCGCATTGCGCTATTACTTTGCGTCGAAGCAAGGGCCGCGGTTGGATGATCTCGATTTGAATTTTGATGAGTTTGTGGCGAAGGTGAACTCGGATCTCGTCGGGAAATTCGTCAATCTGCCCAGTCGGACTGCTCGGTTTATTGAGCAAGTCGGATTGTCGGCGGTCTATCCGGATGATGGTGGCCTGTTTGCTCAGGCCGCCAAAGATGGTGAAGCAATCGCCGAGTTCTATGAGGACTGCGACTACAGCAACGCCATGCGTTTGATCATGGAAATTGCCGATCGAGCGAACAAATTTGTCGAAGATCGGGCTCCATGGAGCTTGAAGAAGGATCCGGCCAAGGCGGGGGAATTGCAGGACGTCTGCAGCGTCGCCGTGAATCTGTTCCGGCAGTTGGCAGTCTACCTGGCCCCCGTGTTGCCCAAGTTGGCCGAGCAGGCTGGCAAGTTGCTCAACACGCCGATCGTGCGTTGGGAGGATGCTCAAGCCCCGTTGGTGGGGACGCCCCTCAACAAGTTTGAACACCTCATGCAGCGGATTGATCCGAAGAACGTAGCGGCGTTGGTGGAAGCCAGCAAGGAAGATCTCGCCCCGACCAAAGATCCGAACGCCCCCGCCGATGGTCCCGAGGCTCTGCAAGCCGAACCGTTGAGCGCACCGTGTACGATCGACGATTTTGCCAAGGTTGATTTGCGCGTGGCTCGTGTTTTGACCGCCGAGGCGATCCCGGAATCAGACAAGCTGTTGAAGTTGACGGTGAGTTTGGGGGGCAGCGAGAAGCGGACGGTCTTTGCCGGCATTAAGTCAGCCTATGACCCCGCGACGCTGGTCGGACGCTTGGTGGTAGTTGTTGCCAACCTGGCACCTCGCAAGATGCGGTTTGGAACCAGTGAAGGGATGGTGGTGGCGGCCGGTCCAGGCGGTAAGGATGTCTTCCTGTTGACGCCTGATTCCGGTGCGGTGCCCGGGCAACGGTTGCATTAGGCTATGTTTGAAGGCTCATTCTTAGCCCCGGGAGGGGCGACCGAATATAGCCTGGGGCGGAAGCCCCAGGTGGTGGCGCGTGAGAAAATCCAAGCCCCGGAGGGGCGGCCGACATTTCACTATCAATGATTCGGTCGCCCCTCCGGGGCTATGCCGTGAAGGATATTTCGACGTCATGGGAGGGTGAGGCTCCTGCCGAACCGGATAGTCTAGCGAGGGCCGAATGACGCTTGCGGTTCGGCAGGAGCCTCACCCTCCCCTCGACTCGAATCAACAAATGGAACCATATTTTTGCAATAATCCCTGACAAAATTGGACGGTCTTGGGGCTTCCGCCCCAAGCTATATTCGGTCGCCCCTCCCGGGGCTAGGAGCAGACTCTTCAGTATCAATTTTCAAGTTTTCCCGAAAAGTGAAGGTGAACCTCCTTAATCGCGGTTGACCAGTCGAGCATTTTTTCTAAACTTTGACGGCTTCCCATCTTGTGCGATCTCTGGAAAACATGTTGCCCCGGCTATGAAGACCGTCGAACTCAGTACGCAAGTCGTCACGTTGCTCGTTGCGGCACGGCGAATTGCGCTGGAGAACGATGCCCAGGCAATCGTCCTGCTGGCCGATGTGGCCTATGATTTCGAAGCCGTCCAGCGTCATCTAGAACGGATGATGATCGTGGTCGGTTCGACCAACGATGAAGTTCAACGGATCGCCAAGGCCGACGGGCTGAATGTGGTTGACCTGCAACCCGAGACCGAAACCCGGCAGGCGCAGTTGAGTCAAACGTTGCTCGAAGCGATTGCGGATGACCTGCTGAAGACGGGTGACCGAGTGATTGCGCTCTACGCCAGTTTTGAACGCGAGACCATCGATACCCTGAGTATTGTCGACCTCGGAGACCACCTTGAACGGCTGACTGCCCGCGATTTGCAGCGGCTGGAGACCCAGGTTCCCCTGCCGACGTTGCGGTCGGTGGTGGACTTGGCGGTTGAAGTTGGTCGCGAAGGTCGCGAGGGGAAAGCGGTCGGGACGCTGTTTGTCGTGGGCGATCATCGTAAGGCGATGAAGTTGTCTCACGAGGGGGTGCATGATCCCTTTCGGGGGTACCCTCAGCGCGAGCGGGAACTTCGCGATCCGCGTGTGCGTGAGAGCATTAAGGAACTCGCCCAGTTGGATGGGGCGTTTATTATCTCGGCCGATGGGGTGGCGATTTCCGCCGGGCGGATTCTGGATGCCCCCGCGCAGGGACTGACCTTGTCGAAGGGGTTGGGGTCACGTCATTGGGCGGCCGCGGCCATTTCCAAGTCGACGCTGGCGGTGGCGATTACCGTTTCACAGTCGACCGGGACCGTGCGGATTTTTGTCTCGGGAAAGGTTGTGCTCCGCATCGAACCGTTAGATCGGGCGATGAAGTGGCATGACGTGGAGACCGAGCCGCCTCCTGCGAATGAGTAGGTAAATGGGAGTGGCGCGAAGCGTCGTAGGACGGGTCTCCTGGCCCGTCCGAGCCTGTAACAACCGACTTCAAACACCTATAACGCCTTGCGAGCTTCGCGCAGCGCACTGTATCTTATGGTGAAGCGAGGCTCGAGCGCTTCAATAAACTCCCAATTTGGGTGCCACTGGCCCTGCCAGTGCTCGCAGTGTATCGACACGCAGTCCGGCAATGCACTGGCCGAGCCAGTGGCACCCGAATTCAGGGTTTTTAGGTAACTTTCAGGCTTATTGATTGAGGTAAGCCGTGCGCTGCGCGAAGCTCGCAAGGATGAATGTATGTCGCGCGGGTTGTTACGGGCTCAGACGGGCCTGGAGACCCATCCCACGGGATTACGGCGTCTTCGCCGCCTCTGTCAAAGCGGCTTCGAACCACTTGTTGAATAGGATTACGGCGGGTTCCTTGTCGCCGGGTTTGCGGTCGATCAAGTGCAGATGCTGGGCTCGGATGAGCTGTCTCATCAGGTCGTCGCGCGGGCCGGTTGAATCGGGAGCCGTGACGCTGGGATGGATGACGACGCAGTCCCATTCCTGGTAGGCGAAGCTCAAGGACCAGTTCATCACCCACGTGTAGGAGTTGACGAATTGCTCGTCGGTACCCGCGGCGGCATCACGCGGGACTGCTAACAGGACGAGATCCGGGGCCAGCTTGCGGACCGTCTCCTGGGACTCCTTTTGGAGGTCGGCCAGTGACTTCCCCGCGGTCTGCCAGACGGTGACTTCGACTTTCGCGTTCGGATGGGATTTCTGCAGGGCGGAGGTAATCAGCGTATCGTACGGGGGCATCGCCAGCACGCGGACTGGCTTGTCCTCTTTGAGCAACTTTACGGTCTTTTTGAGAGCGGGAGCGAGCGGCCCGACATCGGCCAGCGAGACCTCTTTGCCGGCGATTGTTCGGCAGAGTTCCTGGGCCATCAGCTTGTGGCCGTCCATGTTGGGGTGGATTTCGTCGCTGAGGGTCAGTCGCCAGCCCCATGGATCGCGTTTGCGGTGGGCTTCGCCGGCCGTGCGTTGGTCGCAGACGGGAACGGACAACTCGCGAGCGACTTGCTGGATGATGTCGCAGTACTGAGTCAGTTTGGTCTGCGGTCGGCCGCCGGTGTCGATGACGGCGTTGGGGGTACACAGCACGACTTGGGCTTTGGCGGCCCGGCAGCGGGTGATGGTTTCGATCAGGTTTTTCTTGTAGTCCTCGGGGGTGACTCGAACCATGTCGTTCAGTCCGAAGCTGACCGTGACGAGATCGGGCTTCTTGCTCAGGACGTCGGTGTCGAGTCGCGCCAGTCCGTTGACGGTGGTATGCCCGCTGATCCCGGCGTTGATGACGGTGATCTTGGCCTGCGGGTGCAGTCGTTTGAGGGCCACCTCGAGCATTTCGGGATAGGCTCCCCAGCCGCCCGTGTGGTAGTAGACTCCGGTGACGCTGTCGCCCAAAGAGACGATGGTGACCGGCTTGTCGAAGGCCAGTAGCGGTTTGCCTTCCGGTTTGGTGGCGGGATCGGCTGCGTAGACTCCCGCGCTGGAAATCAAACAGACAGCCGCCAGTGTGGCGATCAGACGACTGGTATGGAGACCCATGAGTGGCGGCATGAGTGAGGTCTTTCGTTTGATGTCCGGTGAGGCAGGAAGGTTACTTGACTGTGCATGATAATATCAGCCGTTGTTGATGTGGAGTGACTCTGGCAGGCTGGGCGACTCTCCTCCTGCTGAGCGGCGGATTTTGCCGAATTCTCTTTTCTTTTGGCTGAATATGTGCTATCAGGAAGGGGTGGAATGGAATCCTCGACTTGGGAGCGTTCGTCAACCCGTGCGGTTGTGTCGACCAAGTTGCGTGCAGGGAGTGGCACCAGTCTCTTCCGGCACCTGAGCCGATTCCCGTTCCAACCCTCAGTGGACGGCTACGTGATGTGAGTCTTCCGCAGGGTTCCGCAGTGTGAATGTGGCCGTGTGAATGCCGCCGAAGCAGTTGTGATTTTCGGTGCATTTGCCGTTTTCGGTCAGCGACGGGAAAGGAATCCCATGCAGAGTATCATTTGGAAGCTGTCTGCGCTGGCGACTGTGGTCGGGATGGGCCTGACAGGAGTCGTCTATCAGCAAGGGGGCTTCAGCAGGACGGGCGGAGTTCCGCCGGCCGCGGTTGCTGCCAATGGTGCCCCCGCTCCGAATGTGCCGGGTCAGAAGGCTGCTGACGGCAAGGCACCTCCCGCTGCGCCAGCGGGTGATCCGTTTGCGAATGCCGGTGCGCCATCCGAGTCCACTGCCGACGGGGTTCCGCCGCAGTTGGATCCAACTACCGAAGGCCTGCCACCCGAAGTTGCTGATACCCGTTCACAGACTCTCGCCGAGGATGGGGGGGCCGGCACGCGTACCAGGTCGAGAACACGACCGCGTGCTCGCAACGCCCAGCCCATTGATGAGTTCGGCAATCAAGCTGCACCCCAACCACCGGCCGGAGAAGATTTCTCAGCCGGTGCTGGAAATGAGGGGCTAGCCTCGGCGCCTCCGCCACCGGGAGTCGTTCGCAATGGCGATCCGGCGCTGATGGAAGGCTCGCCCCCGGGCGATCAGAATTCCAACGCTCTCACACAGGATGATCCGTTTGGAGACGGTCGGCCAGCGAGGACGGCTGCTCGAACAACCAGCCGAGGTGGCCCGGCAGGTCCCACGGCAGGTCGCGGGCGCCCCAGCATGAACGATCCTGACGACAATGGGTTTGGGCAGGCTCGACCGGCAGATCCGAATGCCTTTGCACAGGGTGCTGAGACAACGTTCGATCAGCCTCCAGCTGTGGCCGGTAAGTCTCGGTCGAAGGCTCGCAGCAGGCTAATCGAAGAGAGCGAACCACCGGGAGCCGCGCCAGTTGCTCCGGCTGCTGCTGAGGTTGTGGAGCAGATCGCTCAGGAGCCACAGTACGGACCGGCGGCCAAGCAGTTCCAGTCGGATGGCGCACCTCAGCCTCAAGTTCCGGCAGGGAAAAATCGCCCGCGGATGGACGATGAAGATGGTTTCAATCCAGGGGGCGCCGCACCCGCAGTCGCGCCCGCGGTCACTTCCAGCCGGCAGGAACCGGGAGCGCGAACTCGGCCACGGGGATTCCCTGAAGACGGACCGGGAGTTGCCGAACAACCCGCTTCCATCCAGCCGGGAGGCGCTATGCCGATTCCCAAATTGAATCGCGATGCGACGGCCACCAATCAGGAGATGCCGCCCGCGGTCGCTCAGAGTGGGCGGCGGCGTCCCGGTTTTGGCGAAGATGGCGATGACGAGCCGGCAACGCCTCAACCTGGCTTGCCCATGCCTCCGGGTGGCAATCCTGCACCGGTTGAGACGGGGACTCGTGGCCGTGAACCGGAGCCTGAGATGACCGATTCCGCCGTTCCGGCACCGACACAACGCCGACCTTCCAAGTACGTACTGGACGTCGAGCCGAATGATCCGGCAGGCGGCCCTTTTGATCAACGACAGCCCTCCGAGGCTGCTGCCTCACGGACTCCCAGTACGCAGGTGATTGCCGTACCCAAGCGGTTGGCGTCGAATTCGGGTGCTGCGGGAGAGAATGGTGGTCGGCCGCGCGTGACGATTGAGAAGCGGGCACCGGCCACGGCGTACGTGGGTCAGCCACTGATCTATCAAATCCTGATCCGCAACGTGGGAGCCGGTACTGCGCAACAGGTGCTCGTCGAGGACATCGTTCCCGACGGCGTCACCATGCAGGGGAGTATTCCCCAGGCGGAACTCGTTGTGAAGAAGCTCTCGTGGAAAATCGGCAGCCTGGCCGCGGGCGAAGAGCGTAAGATTTCGGTCAAAGTGATCCCGGGTGCGGAAGGAGCAGTGGGCAGTGCGGCGACCGTGACTTTCGCCGCGGATCCGGCTTTGTACGCTTCCACCGCGGAACCTGACCCCATCGTTCCGGCACCTCCTGTGGCGGCACCGCCGGGGGGGCAAGCTCCTCGTCCCGGGGGAGTCCAATTGACGAATGGTGGTTCTCTGGCAAATCGTGATAACGGCGGTGTGACGCTGGATATTCAGGGGCCGAAGCAGGTTGGTGTGGGACAGCCGTTTGATGTCCGCTTCCGATTGACCAACCGGACGAATCAGCCTGTGGCGGGAGTGATGATTCGCAAGACGCTGCCCGGTGGCTTGCAGCATCAGACCCGTATTCAGGATCTGGAATATCGAGTCGGGACTTTGGCGGCGGCGGAAAGTCGTGACGTGACGATGACGCTGACCGCGGTACAACCAGGGCGGTCCATCAGTCGCGTGATGGTTCTTGGAGTTGATGGTCAAGTCTTGCAGTCCCAGGAATTCGCCGTGGATGCGGGGGCGAGCGGGAACCAGTCGAATCGCGCCGATGCAAAGCGCGGAACTCAGGCCGTGATCGCTACGAAGTAGTGCGGCGTAGCCCGACTCTCTGAGTCGGGTGCTTTAAAAGCAGGAATGCATATCAAAACCTGGGTGGGACCCGTCGCTTCGAATCTATTCAGTGAGGGAAGTTTTTTACCACGAATCACACAAATAACACGAATGAGGAAGACGGAATGCCGCTCGTTTTCAGGCACTTTTCAGAATTTTGATTCGTGTCATTTGTGTGATTCGTGGTCCAAAATCTTCACGATCAACGGGACGTTTTGTTAGCGGTTCTAAGGAATACCCGACTCAGAGAGTCGGGCTACAGGTCGGCTGACGCCTCTCCTTCTTCGAAGGCTGACTCGGTCGAATATTCGCGGTTCATCAGGTTCGAGAACAGCATCAGACCGGGATAGAAATTCGGCTGGCTGGTCTCTTCAATCACCGCGGGTTTCTTTTGTCCGTCGACCCAGATGCGGAATGCTCCGTCCGCGATGTCGAAGTTGACGATCGAGGTGAGCGGGATCTGAATCGGTTGCTTCCGGCCGGTAAATGTCAGACGGCTGTAGCTGAGGTTCTCCCCCTGAAACTGCAGATACGGGATCCACGGGCAATTCCCGTGTTGCGTCCAATAGTTCAGCATTCGCTGGGAAATTGCGATGGAGATCTCGTCGCGCAGGCGATCGAGTTCTGTGTCGGCGTTGAGGATCTGGGCGCTGTAGCTGATCGGTTTCAGGCCCAATCCGGGCATCGGTACGAACCGCATGATCAATGTCGTGCCGTTATACATTCCATGCGAGTAATGCCGCACTGCCGAGTACGACAGGTTGGCGATCTCCGAGTGCCGCAATCGCCGGTCGGTGAACATCCCCCGGTGATGCACTCCAAACGCATGCCGGCGGAACCGGGCGCGACGTTGCAGGGTCAGCAGTGAGAATCCGGCGGCCGTCAGTGTTCCGAAGACCACGGCGGCAGACGTATTCCGATTCCTGCGGCGCGGACGTGGATCAATCAGGGCGGCGACAATCAACACCAACGTGACGAACGTCAGCAGGCTGACGAGCGACCAGCCCAGGATGACGCTCGTTCTGGAGCCGGGGCGACGTTCGAAAATCATGCGGCCCAGGTGACCTGCCGGCAGATTGGCTTCGTTCTCAGCGACTTGCCCGGCCATCAGATCCTTGAGCAACAGCACCAGCAGATGGGCGTTGGCGGTCTGTTCCGGGATGCGGCCGATGGGCAGATCGTTGCCCCGGCGCCAGATGTTGACGTGATCGTCCACGATCTCGACGGCCGACAGATCTTTAATGGCAATCACCGACGTGGACTTCGCGGACTTCAGCAGCAGTTGGCCCCGTTCCAGAGCCCAGCCGTCTCCCTCAACACGATCACCCTGCTGATAGGCATGCTGGGCGGCCGTGTGGAGTTCGTTGATGATCCGCACGACAAATGCCTCCAACGGATCGGGCATCCCCGGTTTGAGGTGCGAGATGCAGACGATCCGTTCGGGGATCGAGGCGGTTTCCACCCAGATGATGAAACGGCGAGTCACCGTCTGCAGGTTGCCCCAGAAGTAGTTCTGCTGCTGGGACAGGCTGACGCACATGACGTCGTCGTCGATGTAGGTTCGCTCGGTCTGAGGAGTGGTGTAGATGAATCCATCGGGTGTCGGTTGGATGTAGCGGCGGCGTTGTCTCAAGACGACTGCCAGAATGCCGCCGCCGACGATCAGTCCGAATCCCAGGAACAGCATCAACATGGCGGCCGGACGCGAACCCCGCAGCACCAACACGCCTCCCATCAACAGACTGGCGCAGCCCAACATCCAGCAGAGTCCCACGACCCACATCGGATCATGGCCGCTGATCAACACGCCGTCTGTTCGGGGGGGCTCCCGATCCATATTGAGATTCGATTCGTTCTACCACCGAGTTTCACTGATCACCGTGAGCGCGATCTCCGGGTGATTATAGCGTCAACTCGGAGCCTGTGGCATTGCTCAGGCGCTCGATGAATACTAGCCCGAAGCGTAAGCGAGTGCATTCTGGCCTTTCTCTCGAGGGGAATGCACTCGCTTGCGCTTCGGGCTTGTATTTGCCGTCACTTCGTGACGCGTTACTCTGGCCGGGGTTTCGGGCGTGCGGCCGGATCGGGCAGGAACTCGGGTAAGGGATACTCGTTGAAGGGCAATCCGCTGCCAGCCAATTCCTTCAATCTTAACCATCCACGCGTGACGAGCGTCTCGCGACGTTGGACGTCAACGGGATCGAGGAGACGTTTATCGAGCGGCCCGGTGACGACGACGGGTTCAAATTGCGGATCGACGATGAATTGGGCCTGAATCGGATTGCAACGGATGTGGCGTTCTGGAGCCGTCATCAGTTGACGGGTGGAAATCTCGCCGATGACCAGCCGGAGATAGAGATCGCTATCGGTGATCTCGGGGACATCGACACCGCAGACTTCGCAGAGGTAGCCTTGGTCACACTTGGCCATATTGGGACGGTTCCGATTGAGCTGACAGAAACTGGGGAAATGGCAGATGGCCAGTTCCATCATAGTCGAGACGGAGGGAAAAGTGGGAACTTCGCACGAGGTGGCCGTGTCTGTAGCCTGACTCCTTTGTGGCCTGACTCTCCAGAGTCGGGCGATTTCGGCGTCGGACTTGTTATTGGGGGGAATGGGAGTGTGACGCTCGGCTGACCAAAACTGAGTCAATAACAGGGGGATGCGTTCTTCCGAATTCTGTTTACGGCCACAGTTCTCAGTCTTCAGCCCCAACGGGGCGAACTAGGCTAGCCCGGGGCATCGCCCTGGGTTCGCTCTAAAGAAAAACTCGAAGCCTTGAAGGGGCGCACTCGCATGGCTTGTGACTGGAGTAGCGCGCCCCTTCAGGGCTATCAGAGCGTGAACGGGATCTGTACCCAGGGCGATGCCCTGGGCTGGCCTAGTTCGCCCCGTTGGGGCTGAAGAGGTCGCTAGCGCAACAATCGGGTTAAGGTGATACTTGCACCAGCCTCGAGTCGCTCGCCCGACTCGGGAGAGTCAGGCTACAGGATGAAAAAGAACCGACCATAAAAAAAGCCCGGCAGAGCCGGGCAGAGAGTCAACGTGTTGCTAACAGTTTCTTTACGCATCCAGTTCATGCGTCTAGTCGTCGAACGGTTTCATCCGTTGAGCCTACCGTTCGAACTTCACCTCGATCATTGGCAGCCCAGCCAATACCCACCATTGCAACTGTCAGTAACAAGATGGCTACGATTTCCATAGTGCGGTTCCCGGCTAAAAGTTGGCGCCTGCTCGTGATTGCCACGCTCTGTCGTCCGTGCTGTCTCCAGCATTGACAAGACTGTTCCCACCCTGGTTCAGTCCATGATCCTGACTGATCATGCTGCGATCATTTGGCAACCCGTGTGCCGACTAGGACTAATTCGGCAAAGAAAGGTTCTAAATTGAGACGAAATAAGACTTTCGAGGTTCTTGTAGATCTCGCGTACGCGGCAATAAAAAACATCAAGTGTGCTCAGAACAGCGTCACCTGTCCTCGAATCTGCGGCGCATTTTGGCCAAAAAATATTCGTCAGTGGCTAGAGATTTCCTCAAGGTTTGTATCAGTTCAGGGACAGAGGCTTTCCGCCGTCGTTTCGATGCCCTAGGATGGACTGGGTATCATGAAATCAGGAAATACGAGCCCAATCGGACGTATTTCCGCGTAACCTTGGTTCAACTGGTGGTCACGCGATCGGCCAACAGTGAGCAATGAGATCCAATTGATACTTCGCCGACCGGCAAAAAATATTTCCCAATCATTGAGAATGACACAACCGCCCTCATTATTTAATACGACTTTCGCGAGCAAATCCGATGGTTTTTCTAATCGATAATTACGACTCATTCACCTACAACATCGTGCAGCGGTTTGGTGAGATCAACCGTGATCTGCAGATTGAAGTGGCGCGGAATGATGAAGTGACGTTGGACGAAATTGCTTCAAAACGCCCCGACCGTATCATTATTTCGCCCGGCCCCTGCAGTCCCACGGAAGCGGGGATCTCGATGTCCGTCATCGAGCGTTTTGCGCCCCACGTTCCCATTTTGGGAGTTTGCCTGGGGCATCAGTGCATGGGCGAAGTCTATGGCAACCGAGTCTTGCGCGCCCCCCGTTTGATGCACGGCAAGGTCTCTCCGATCTATCACGACAATCAGGGTGTTTTCGCCGGATTGCCTAATCCTTTTATTGCCACTCGTTATCACAGTTTGTGTATTCCCTATGGCACGGGTGAATTGCAGGGTGGGCTGCAGATCACGGCCTGGACCGATGACCCGGACCAGCCGCGGGAGGTCATGGGAGTGCGTCATGCGACGTATCCGATCCATGGAGTGCAGTTTCATCCAGAGAGTTTTTTGACCCAGGATGGGATTGAATTGCTGAAGAATTTTTTGAAGCTGCCCGGGGCGAAGTGGTAGGCGTAGCCCGACTCTCTGAGTCGGGTGCTCTCGGTTCGTGAGCGGCACGGCGCTAGTCGCCGGTTTTTCGAACGACGTTGGCACACAGCACCGGTGGCCAGCGCCATTCCGCTCACAAACTGAGTACGATTGCCTTCAGGCCCTGGACCGTTGCCATGCCACCCGACTCAGAGAGTCGGGCTACGACATTTCAGAGAGACTCCCATGCTCACAGTCTCAGAAGCCCTGTCTGCCGTCATGGCCACCGTCCAACACGGGCCTGTGGTCGAGATCTCCCTGACGGATGCCTTGGGGCAGGTACTTGCCGAATCGGTGGTTAGCGATGTCGATTCGCCCCCCTTCGACAAGGCGTTGATGGATGGCTATGCCCTCCGCGCCACCGATGTGGGCGGGAGATTCGAACTGGAAGTGATTGAAGAAGTCACCGCCGGGCGTTTGCCGACTCGCACGGTGGGGCCTGGTCAAGCGACGCGAATCATGACCGGCGCCCCGATACCCGCTGGGGCCGACGCCGTGGTGCCGGTTGAAGATACCGATTTTCAGTCAAACGATGAAACGTCGTTATACGGCCGGGTTACGATTCGCAAATCAATCAAATGCGTCTCCGGCCAGTTCATTCTCAAACAAGGTGCCGCAGTCCAACGTGGTGCGCAGGTCATGGCCGCCGGTCGCGTGCTGCGGGCTCAAGAAATCGCGGCGCTGGCCGAGTTGGGATATGCTCGGGTTCGCGTAGTCCGCCGCCCTCGGATCGCCATCCTGGCGACAGGAGACGAACTGGTGCCAGTCAGTGAAATTCCGGGGCCGGGGCAGATCCGCAACTCGAATGAACCGATGCTGGCTGCTCAGGTCCAGCAGGCCGGTGCTGAGGCGGTGTGTCTGGGTGTTGCCAAGGACGAGCGAACGGTCCTTGGCGAGCGGATCCGAACGGGACTGAAGTCAGATTTTTTGTTGCTATCCGGTGGCGTCTCGGCGGGCAAACTGGATCTGGTGCCCTCGGAACTCGCTGCGGCAGGAGTTCAACAGGTCTTCCACAAGATTCAAATGAAGCCCGGCAAGCCGCTGTGGTTCGGAATGCTGCCACCTGCCGAGGGGTGCTCCCCTTGCTACGTGTTTGGTCTGCCTGGCAATCCAGTCAGCAGCATGGTCTGCTGCGAGCTATTCGTTCGGGCGGCGATCCGCCAATGGAGCGGACTCGAGCCAGTGATCCCTGCACCTCGGACTGCGCGGCTGGGGCACTCGATTTTGGTGTCGAACAACCGGCCAACTTATCACCCCGCTCGATTCGACTGGGCGGCAGAAGGCCCGATCGTCAGCATTGTGGACTGGATCGGATCCTCAGATCTGTGCGCGACGGTGGATGCCAACTGCATGGTATGTTTCCCTGCCGGTGACCACGAATGGAAGGCTGGAGAAATGC
Source organism: Planctomycetaceae bacterium (assembly GCA_021732415.1). Classification (GTDB taxonomy): domain Bacteria; phylum Planctomycetota; class Planctomycetia; order Planctomycetales; family Planctomycetaceae; genus JAKFVC01. Next base: position 3,931 of record JAKFVC010000073.1, on the reverse strand, counting down.
TGGAGATCATTCTCTGGTAGACCCCCGACTCCCGTGGCCGACGCTGCTAGCGTCGGTGATTCACTCACGGGAGGACGAGGCTCCCGCCGAGCCTAACACGACCGCAGGTCGGCGTCCGCCGGAGGCCCCGTACAATGCCTCCGGCGGTCGCCGAGCTAAAGCTCGTGTTAGGCTCGGCAGGAGCCTCGCCCTCCCATTCGCTCGATACTTTAATTCACTGCCAACCCCGCGCATTTTCACACAAGGCTGTGATTTGCGCAATTTATTCCGGTGACTTACGGAGCGGGTGGCGGTGGTGGTGGCGGAGCCGAGAACAATCCGGCCAGCGTCGGCACCTGACTCACTGGCAGCCAACTGGCTTGACCGTTCGCCCAGACCAGGGTGGCGCCGTTGATTTCGCGGGTGGAAATACCTTCTGCGAGTTGTTGCGTGGAAAACGGTCCGCGAGTCTGTCCATTCACGGCGACGTGCCATTGCACGGCAACTGGCGGTGGTGGGGGAGGCGGGACCGCTCCCACAGGCATGGCCGTTGGAGGCACATGTGATTGTGTCACGGCATTTGCCATCTGGCCAGCCATGGCGAAACCCATGCCGAGCCCCATGCCGCTGGCGGCGGCCCCACCGCCAGGATTTGCCGCGGCCAGGGGCATCGAGTTTCCGAACTGATATTGCTGGTAGCGGCCCATGTCGCCGATCACGCCCATGCTGCTCCGCGTGTCGAGAGCTTTTTCGACTTCTTCCGGCAACGACACGTTGACGATCGACATCTGCGGAATCGACAGGCCGTACTCGTCGTCAATGCGCTCGCAAACCAGCAGGCGTAGAGCGTCGGACAGTTGCTGGTAGCTGCTCGAAATATCGAGCGCCGCGATCTTGGCCTTACCCAGCATTTCTGCGAACGCAGTCGCGATCAAGGACCTCAACAATTCGGTGATCTCGTCAGCTTCGACGACACCGTCAGTGCCGACCAGTTCCTTCAGCAAGGCCTTAGCGTCGATGGCCTTCAGCGAGTAGGTTCCGAACGCCCGCAGCCGGATCGGCCCAAAATCCGCATCGCGGTACATGATGGGATTGGGGGTGCCCCATTTCAGATCGGTGATCTGACGGGTGCTGACGAAGTACACTTCAGAGCGGAACGGGCTGTTGAACCCGAATTTCCAGCCCATTATCGTCGACAAGAGGGGCAGATTGTCCGTCGTCAGGGCATAGTTGCCGGGCTCAAACACGTCGGCCAATTGCCCGCGATGGACAAACACGGCCACCTGACCGGGCCGGACAATCAACTGGGCGCCGTTCTTGATTTCGTTTTGGTAGCGCGGAAAACGCCAGACGAGCGTCTGACGGGTATCGTCGATCCATTCGATGATGTCGACGAATTCACCACGTAGTTTGTCAAACAAGCCCATGAGTGATCTCCGTTAACATTGGTCAGTAGTAGCAGTGATGTGCTGGAATTGCACGAGATCGGCGACGCGCCCTGATTCTATCGACCGAGATTACGTGGAATCAAGGAGTTCCGATGGCGACGTGCCCAGCGTGACGCAGGTGTCACGCCGAGAGAACGCAAAGTCGGATCAGACGGATCACGAGAATATCAGGATGCGGTAAATGGGACGGGGCTCACCTGGGTAGTTTTTTTGCGCCCTACATCGGTTCACGAGACTTGGTTCGGCACTGTCTCGGATTCGTCCACCGCATCGAGCGGCTCGGATGAATTGACTCCAAGTAACTCGGAATCGGAATCCGACAGGTCTCCGGTCACGGGCTGCGCCGTCGAGAGTTCCGGCCAGCTAATCGCATTGCGGCCACCGGCTTTGGCTTTGAATAGTGCCGCGTCAGCCGTGGCGACAAGTTCTTCCGCAGTCAGTCCGTTCTGGGGGTAAGTGGAAAACCCGCCGCTGACTGTGATATTCAGCTTGTTGTCCTGCCAGAGAATGTTCGACTGCAACAGATGTTGCCGGATCAGTTCACCAATTCGGGCTGTACCCAAGGGGCCCATGCCCGGCAGAATGACCGCGAATTCGTCGCCTCCATAACGCGCACAGAGGGCTCGATCACCCGCCCGAAGATGAGCCAGGCAGTCCCGCAAGATGCCGCCGAATGCTCGCAGTACCTGATCTCCGGCTGGATGCCCCTGGCTGTCGTTGATCGATTTGAAGCGGTCGATGTCGAACAGGATCAGCGACAATTCGGAACTGGTGGCGTAGGCGATCTTCAGTTCGCGATCGAGTTCGGTGTCGAACACGCGTCGATTGGCGATCTGCGTGACCGTATCCATTTTGGCTTGCCGCGAAACTTCTGCGTGCTGAATCAGGAACGATAATTTGTCGACGTATAGATCCGCGGCCCATTGCATCAGATTCTGGTGGATCAGCGTAAAGGGCGTGCCGATCGAACGGGTCACGCATAGCATTCCGATCGATTTCGACGGCGAGCCAAGCGGCATCAGCATTGCGGATCGAAGGGTTTCTCGCAGGCCCATCCCCGAGAGCGAATACTCATCAAACAGCGTACTTCCCAACCGGTCTGCCGAACCCCTGGCGAACAGTTCTTCGCAACGATCCCACAATTCGCGAGCACCCAGTGAGGGGGCCGCACCACCCGCGACCGCTGGGGCTTCTGTGCCATCTGCCGAACGCGCATAAAACAGGGCGGCGCAATCGGCATGCAGTCGACTCTGTAAGGTCCGCACAAACTGCTGCGTCATCTGCAGCGGTGTTTCAAAATGATGGTCGAACACATTCCGCAGAGCCAGTCGATCGGCGCTGATCCGTAATTCCTGCTCTTGCACGGCGTGCAATTCGAGAGATTCCAGATGGCGGGCGAGTTCTGCGCACAACCGCTGCACCAGCTCCATTTGTTGTTCGACGGGAACCTCGGCCGGGAACAGACTGGATGTCACCAGCAAGCCGAAGCTGCGTGTCCCCTGGCTCACGGCAAATACGTACAATTGCGCGCCGCTGCGATTGCGATCGGCCGATCCAAAATTCAGCAGGAAGCGGCTTTTGGCGACGCGCGGGTCTTTGAAGACCACCGGCAGGCCTGTCCAAGCCGGACGCAGCGTCTCGTCGTCGATATCGATGACATCGGGCGGGCACTCTTGCAGGCCGCGATGCTGGAAGATGTGGGGTTGAGGATGCAACGCTATGTAGGCCGCCCAGCCAGAACTGAGTTCGGGCACCAATCGTTCGAGCAGGGTCTGGACCAGTTTTTCGGGTGGCGGCGCCGCAATAAAGTCACGCAGCAGATCGTTTTCGACCGTGGCCACCGAACAGTCGCGTTGAGTCTCAACGAACTGGTTTTCCAAATCCTGGAGTGCGGCACTGACCCGGGCGTGCTCCTGCCGGATGCGTGACACGCGATACAGATAGAGCAGATACTGCAGCAGGCAGACGAGCGACAGCGAAATCAAATAGCCACCGCTGACCGACAAGCGGGCAAATTCCGTGAGCGTTGGAATGATGGCGAAAGGGGTCATAACGCACAGCTCTGAGCACAGAGACGTAGTTCCTCGTCAATCCGCGACAAGGTATTCGAACACAACATGAGATTGAATGATTGGGGGCAATTCTCACTTTGCTTTGGTAAAGATCGCAGATCTTGTCGTCCGGTGGTTGTTCTCGGCACAGTGCACTGGAAATGCACTTTGGAGACCACGAAACCGGGTGTCATATGCTGTAATGCTAGCTCAAGAATATCAGAACTCTCGCGAGTGGCGAACACGACTTGGTAAAGCAATTGCCATTTCGTCGGCAAGATCCACAAACACGCGAGATTCGATATACGTCAGATATTCGCTAGCGTTGACACATTTGTTGCAAAGGCACGCGGAGATTACGCGCCCTTTATGGGGTTTATTCGTTAAGAAATGCTGAATAAATGAAGGAAACTGCTCCCCTCGCCCTGGTACTCCGGGGAGAGGGGCTGGGGG
>JAKFVC010000324.1 GCA_021732415.1 Planctomycetaceae bacterium | reverse complement strand
CAGGGTATTCCTAAAAAAGCCACTCCTGCACTTGGAATCGAACGACGCTCGAAATGCCCCTCACCCCCGACCCCTCTCCCCGGAGTACCAGGGCGAGGGGAGCCAAGTCCGCATCAGGGGCCGGTTTCACCTGGAACCATTTTCGACGCGTTCTCACCACTATAACAACGCGAAAGCGTTACACCGTAACAATTTGCCGGCATTCCAGCGAATGACGGCGGACGCTGAAATCGACCAAAACTGGCCGATCTCGGCAGAAACCAGATCGAATCGTGTAACGCAACCACGTTTTCTTTTTAGCGGGAATGAACGCCGCCTTGTAGAATACGTTTGAATCACCAGTCTATTCGGTCTCGATTCTTGCCAGGCTCAGTGCGCTCCTGGCGATCCCCAAATGGAGGACATCACGATGGCTCGGAACACTCGTCGCGAATTTCTAGGAGACATCGGCAAGAGCATGCTGCTCGCCGGTTTGGGAACTTCCCTGTCATTGGATCTGGGGATCGGCCGAGTTTACGCCGAGGGTGCCGACAAGGCCCTCAATTTTGGTAAGCTCGAGTCCCTGGTGGCTCTGATGCAGGATACCGAACCGAATAAGCTCACCGCGTTGCTCGTCGAGAAGCTGAAGAGTGGCACCGATCTGCAGACGCTGACCGCCGCCGGGGCCCTGGCCAATGCCCGCACCTTCGGCGGACATGACTACATCGGTTTCCACACGTTTATGGCGTTGGCTCCCGCCTATCGGATGTCTCAGCAACTGCCGACCGAATTGGCGCCGTTGCCCGTCTTGAAGGTCCTCTACCGGAACGCTAATCGAATTCAAGAATTCGGCGGACGCGACAAGGAAGTGCTGCACGCCATCGAACCAGCCCCGATTCCCGAGGGAGTCAACCGCGGCGAATACCTGCGTGAGATCGCCCGTCGCGGCGATATCGACGGAGCCGATCGGGCATTTGCCACGATGACCCAGGGGCCGATCGGTGAAGCCTTCAATCATCTCCAATTTGAAGTGGAAGATGAAGTCGACGTGCACCGCGTCGTCCTGTCCTGGCGTGCGTTTGATACGCTGGAACTCGCCGGTCAGGAATGGGCCAATACTCTGTTGCGTCAGTCGGTCCATTACTGTGCCAACACCGAACGGCAGATGATTGAACGCAAACATCCGAAGTCTCCGATCCGGACCGTCCTGCCTGCGTTGCTTGACCAGTACAAATTGCTCGGCAAATCCACAGGCGCGAAATACGGTGAAGACGCCTGGGTCGAGCAATTGGCCAAGACGATCTTCCGCGGCAGCCGCGAGCAAGCGGCCGATGCAGCGGCCCAAGCCCTCAACGAAGGATTCGCACCCGAGTCCATTGGCGAAGCGATCTCGCTGGCTTCCAACATGCTGGTGCTGCACGATCCCGGTCGTGTGGAACAGCAGGCCAACAAGGACAAGCCCGCCGGCAGTTGCCACGGTGATTCGGTTGGCGTCCACGCTTCGGATTCGGCGAACGCCTGGCGGAACATCGTGCGGGTCAGCGATCAGCGCAATACGGTGTGCGGCTTGATCGTGGGTGCGTTCCACACGGGCGGTCAAAGTAACCGTTCGAATTCTCAGCCCTATCCGTTCGCCGAACAGCTCGCCACGGTCAGGGGTGAAGACGCCAGGTCCCTGCTGGGTGAGGCCGAAGAGGCCATCCGGGCACAAGACCAATTGCGAGCTGCGGCGATTGTCGCCAAGTATGGCCGCATGGGTCACGACGAAAAGCCCGTCTTCGAACTGTTGCTCAAGTTCGCAACCAGCGAAGACGGTGCCCTGCACGCCGAGAAGTACTTCCACACAGCCAGCATGGAATTTGCATCCACACGACCGGCATTCCGCTGGGGTCAATTGGTGGCCCTCGCCCGCGTCAGCGCGAGCGAATTCGGACACCCGTCGGCAGGCTATGCCGAAGCCAAGAAGTTGCTGAACGTGTAATGGATCTCACGAGAGATTCTGAACTTGATGATCTGCAAAGAGAGCCCGGGGATGAATTCGTCCCCGGGCTTTTTCGTTGGATCGAATCCAGCGTTTCGACGATGGGAGGGCGAGGCTCCCGCCGAGCCGAAGGCGACCGAAGGTCGGCGTCCGCCGGAGGCATTGACTTCAGCCTCCGGCGGACTCCGAGCTAAAGCTCGCCTTAGGCTCGGCGGGAGCCTCGCCCTCCCATTTGCCCCACTCTGGAGAGTCAGGCTACAGCGCGTCGATCCGTTGCAAACTCGGGCGTTAAGGCGGATCATTCCCAATAGACCAACGTGGATGGGCAGAAACTCGTTAATCATTTAAGGAAACAACCGTGAGCTCTCTTCCAAAGCGTAGTGTTAGCCCTGGTGTCCGCCTGGGTGTTCGATTGAGTGTTCTTTTGGCTGTCGTCGCGATTCTGACGGCTCTTCGCGTCTGGGGAGCGGACGGCGACTTGAAACATCAAATCACCGAAGACGACGACCGCATTCAATTGGTCACGCCCGAGCTCTCGGCCGCCGTCAAGAAGCGTGGATATGTGTCGGGCATCGAGTCCGGATCGCTCGTGGACAAGAAAACTGGCCAGCACGATCTAGGCTTTGGCCTGGATATCGTCGACTGGATTATGGAACCGGGTTCCGACGAAGCCTATCGCGACCAGTTGAAGGGGGATCTCAAGTACGAGACCAACAACTCCTACCACGGCAAAACGGCGAAGCGTTCGATTGAGGGACCGCAAATCTGCACGCAGGCCAAGCAGCTTGCTCCTCAAGTCATCCGCGGGAAAGATTTCACCGCGATCAAGCAAAGCCATCGCTATACGATTGCCGCCCCCGGTAAGAAAACGGGGTCTCTCTGGGAACAGACGATCGTCTTTCCAGCCGGCAAACGCTACTTCATTTCGAGTGACAAAATCACCGCAGTGAATGACAGCCCGGCGATGTTCTTGCGAATCGACCTTCCCGGTCACATCAAGCACAACCGTGGCGATAGCTTCAGCGAGGTCTATCTCAGCTACCTGGGACGCATCAAGCCCGAGGAGTTTCTGAAGGACTTCGCACCGGACGAAAAGCTGCTCTACACGCGCGGCGTGACCAAGCTGCCCGAACGCTTCATTCGCGCCTATCACACGCGCGATCCCAAGACGGGCAATGCAGGCCCGTGGCTGGCCGGGATGACGCTGCAGCCGGATGTCGTGTCCGAGGCCTGGTGTCACCAGCGCGGCTATATCTGCATGATCGAAGAATTCGGCGGACGTCCGATCAAAGCCGGCCAATCATTCAGTGCGGCATTCGTGGTGGGCTATTTCGATTCAATCGAAGAGATGGAGCAAGTCTACGACACCCATCGCGGGAACACCGGGCTGGAGGTCACAGAGACGGGCTGGAAGCTGGTGAAGTGAAGATGTCCGTGGGACGGGTCTCCAGGCCCGTCTGAGTCCGTATCTTTCGACATTGTAAAGATTCATCCCTCGCGAGCTTCGCGCAGCGCACGAGTTGCTTGCCAAGCAAACGTCGGGCGATATGGTGTACTATCAATCACAAGCAACTCGTGCGCTGCGCGAAGCTCGCGAAGATCGAATCTCGATCACGTCGCAAATTAGGCGCACTGACGGGCCTGGAGACCCGTCCCACGACGTAGCGACGTCTACTTCTTCACCGGCGTAAACGCCTCATTCGCGGCCTTGCGGAAGGCATCCTGGCTCTTGCCCCCTTCACCCGGGAAACCCGCGTGCTGCACGAGCCACACGAAGATCAGCCCGCGTTTGGTGTCGGCGGTCGAGTTGGTTGAGAATGCTCCGCCGTGACCGAAGGAATCGCTGGAGACGCTGAAGCCCAGACCGTAGCTCTCCTTCACTCCGGGGGGTGTCTGGCGGCTGGTGAGTTCTTTGACCGCGGCCTCGGACAGAATGCGTTTGCCTTTGAACTCGCCGCCATTCAACAGCATCTGATAAAAGCGGGCCACATCATCGGCCGTCGCAAACAGTCCGCCGGCGGGCATCGGAAAACGTTCCGCATGGTCGGTCAGCGGATAGTGCAATTGCCCAATCGTGGTTTCTTCGAGACCCTTGTTCCCGGCGCCCGGTTTGTACGACTTCGCAATGCGAGCAACTTGCTCGGCGGTCGGCGAGAAGGTCATGTCCTTCATTCCCAGTGGTTTGACCAGTCGTTCGTCCAGGAATTTTTCGAACGGCATATTCGTGACAACCTCAATGACACGAGCGGCGGTATTAATGCCCGCATTGCTATATTGATACTTGGTGTCCGGATCAAAATCGAGCGGCGTCATGGCGTAGGTGCGAACGCGGACACTCAGCGGCAGTGCGTCGAGCGTCGGTTCTTCAATGGCCGATTTGAATGGCATGCCGCTGGTGTGAGACAGCAGATTGCGGATGGTCGGCACATGGGTCGGATTGCGGAGTAATTTGTGATCATCGTCCTTCTCCGCGACATACATCTGACCGCGAAATTCCGGCAGGTACTTGTCGACCGGATCATTCAGATTCACTCGGCCTTCGTCCACGAGAATCATCAGCGCGGCACCGGTAATCGGTTTGGACTGTGACGCGATCCAGAACATCGAATCAGCTTGCATCGGTTTCTTGCCGGCCACATCTGCAGACCCAGCGACTTCCACAGCCAGAACTTTCTCGCGGTCGGCGACCAGCATCACGGCACCGGCCAATTCTTCGCGGTCCACGAACGGTTGGACGGCAGCCGACAAAGGCGTGGTGGCCTGAGCCCGCAACTCCGTCGCACTCAAGGTGGCCACGGCGAGACAGCACCCGAGAATTGTCGCGAGGCAATTTCTGATGAGCGGCATGGTATTTTCTCTCTGAAGAAGATCCAGGATCGAGCGAATTGCAGCCTGCCCATCCAGAAACGACTGAGCACACTGCGATCACGAGTTTATCCATGTTCAACCGGAGCGGAAAGCAACACGCTGCGGAGGGGATGCTGCTTGTCCAGCGCGCATAGTGGATGTCGCGCGGCCAACGCGTGGCGTCCCCATTGCCGAGCGACTCATTTCACAAGGATTAGAGCCATGCCCACAAAACAAACGCCAGCCACGCCCCAGAAGGAGACTTCGCCGAGTCCCGACAATTCCGGCCTCGCGGCGACTGGGGAGTTTCCGCATGGTGAGCAGCAAGAAGGCAAAGGTGCTGGTGTGAAACAGGCCGAGAAAAAACCAAAACCGACGACCAAGCCGTAGCTTGATGGGAGGGCGAGGCTCCCGCCGAGCCTAAAACGACCGCAGGTCGGCGACTGCCGGAGGCTGTATCTAGAGCCTCCGGTGGTCGCCGAGCTTAAGCTCGTCTTAGGCTCGGCGGGGTACCCTCTGGGTCCCTCGCCCTCCCATCAACTCCAATCACTCGCACCAGCCGTTCTCTACTCTCCTGAAATTCCAGCTCGCGGTCGTGGCGAACTGGTGACCGTCCCAGCCGCGCACCTCGAGCAACAACGTGTCTCCATCCAGCGTAATGCGATTGTAGGCATTGGGCTCATCACGCCGACGGTGTGAGATCGCCGTTCCCGCCTGCGCCACGAGGATCGAGCGGGTGATCTCCAAATGATGCGGTTGAACATTGCCGTTGTAGGCCAGGTGGAGGTGCCCCGACAGGATCAGGGCACAATGGCAGGTCTCCAGCGTTCGCAGGGCCTCACGCACGCGCCCCACCACGGCCGACTCTTTATCGCCTGCCGGCGGTATGAACGGATGATGGCAGACCAGCACCTTAAACAAACGCGGTGAGACCGCATCAAACTGCGCCCGGAATCTTTCAATCTGAGCGTGCGCAATACGCCCCTCTTTCCAGGTGTCTGACCGAGCCGTATTCACTCCGGCGACCGCGATTTCTTCATCGTGATAAAATGGGTGCAGTTCCGGTGTGATGTAGTGTCGATACCGAGCCAGCGGGCTGGTAAAACGAGCCACCACGTTATACAGCGGAATGTCGTGGTTCCCCGGTACAATCAACTGCGGGACGGTGATTCGATCCAGGTAACTTCGCGCAGCAATGAACTGGCTTTTGCGGGCGCGCTGCGTCAAGTCTCCACTGACCACCACCAGGTGCGGCAACGGTCGAGCGAGATCCTCCAGCAACCCTTCAGCAACCAGGGGGTCTTCGGCTCCGAAATGGAGATCGGAGATGTGCGCAATCCGCCTCATGGCATGGCCCCTGTCTGCTCAGTCGCGAGCCCCCAATCCATTCGGACCTGGTCTTGAGCGACACGTTTATCAGAGAGTTGAGGCACACAGACGCGCAATGCACCGGGCCGAATTCGATAGTGCAGCGGCGGGCTGAGCGACAGCACTTCGCCATCAGCCGCCACATGCAAGTGGCGCCGTCGTGCATCAATCTTGCACGTCAACAGCCTACGCGTATCAAAGTCGCGAGCCTGCTTGAGTCCGCCATACATGGCCCGCACGATGAGCTTAAACATTCCCCAGCGGGTTTGTGCATTGGCGACATACAACGACAACTCCCCTTGATCCAGGCAGTGGCGTTTCCCCAAATTGAACAAATCGAGCTGATAACAGTTGTTGCCCACAAATACGAGCGGCGTTTTACGCACCGCGGATCCCGCTTCCGTCGTCAGAGTGACCTCAACGAGAGGAAAACGGCGAAAGACATTCAACATCGCATTGATCATCGCCTTCCATTTGCTGAATCCGTAACGCTGACGTTGTGATTCGCGATCCAACACCATCTGCGGATAAATCCCCAGCGACGAATTATTAATAAACACGCGCCCGTTTATTTCTCCGACATCGATACTAATGATGTGCTTCCCCGCAATTACTTGGGCAGCTCCAGCGAGATCGAGCGGGATTCCCAAATCTTTCGCGAAATGATTCAGCGTGCCCAGCGGCAGAATTCCCATCGGGATCGGTTGATTGGCCATCACGCCCGCGACCGTACTCAGAGTTCCATCGCCGCCCCCCACGATCAAGACATCAATCTGCGAGCTCAGCGCCGCGGTCGCCGCGGACTGCAAGTCGGCGCCCGCTACAACCCGAATCTCCGCATCGATACCCACGGCAGCCAGGGCTTCCGCGACGGCAGAGTCTCCTCGTGAGCGGTCCCACGCGGCGATTGTGCCGGCGGCACCGTTGAGTAGGACTATTGCCTTCATGTCGCTCCAACTTATACTCGTATTAGAACCGAGTGGTCTGTGCGTCGCAGAGTGCTGGTTGGTCAATCTTCCCCAACATGCTCGGCAAAAGCCATGCCCGACACCGACAAACACGTGTCGAATACGCCTCAGGCGACGACCCCGCCGCAATCAGCGGCCGTCAGACCGGGCAAAGTGGTCTCGCGTTGGTTCCGCTGGATCGGTCAGCATGATCGAGCAGTCCTCGTCAGCCTGTTGGTCACCACGTTAGCGATCTCTGCGTTTCTGGCGTTGGCGGACCGCGTGTCGGACCAGCGAGATTTCCACTTTGACTCGTGGTTGTTGCGAGCCTTGCGGCGTCCTGACGATCCGGGGGTACCGATCGGACCGCACTCGTTTGTCGAAGCGGGACGGGATATCTCGGCACTGGGTGGAGTGACCGTTCTCACCTTGCTCACGCTAACGGTCGCGGGGTTTCTGGGCCTGCGGAAAATGTACGGCGCCATGTGGCTGGTGGCGGGCTCGACACTTGGTGGCATGATCACTGTGACCGTATTGAAAAACGTGTTTGACCGCCCGCGTCCCAGCCTGGTCCCCCATCTGGCCCTCGTCTTTACGAGTTCCTTTCCGAGCGGCCATTCGATGCTGTCTGCGACCGTCTTTCTGACCCTGGGAACACTGCTGAGCCAGTTCGTTCACGAGAAATTGCTCAAAGCCTATTTCTTGACCATCGCAGTAATGCTGACATTTCTAGTCGGAGCCAGCCGCGTTTACCTGGGGGTCCACTATCCCTCGGACGTGTTGGCGGGCTGGTCCGCGGGCCTCGCGTGGGCCTTGATCTGCGGCCTGTTCGCGAAGTTTCTGCAACGCCGCGGAACGGTCGAGAAGGACGACGCCGAGACGCGCTGAGTATTCCATTTCCAGAACCGGGCTGATGGGAGGGCGAGGCTCCCGCCGAGCCGCTAAGTCTGGTGGGAATCGAAAGACCAAGCGGTTCGGCAGGAGCCTCACCCTCCCATCGACCGCAATGACAACTTACATCCCGGTTCCTCATTTCGCCGGGTAGTCATAGAAACCAGCCCCGGTCTTGCGTCCCAGCTTGCCGGCATCGACCAGGCGTGCAAGCAACGGGCACGGGCGAAATTTGGGGTCTCCCAGGTCGCGATGCAGGACGCGCATGATCGACAGGCAGACGTCGACGCCAATCAAGTCGGCCAACTCGAGCGGTCCCATCGGATGATTACAGCCCTGCTTCATCAACGAGTCGATGGTGTGGGCGTCGGCGACACCCTCCTGCAGCGTAAACGCCGCCTCATTGATCAGCGGCATCAGCACGCGATTGACGACGAATCCCGGACTGTCTTGAACCGGAAGTGGTTGCTTGCCCATCTGGCTCGCGAGGTCGCTCGTAATCGATACCGTCGCGTCGGAGGTCTGCAGTCCCCGCACGACTTCGACCGGCGACATAATCGGTACCGGATTAAAAAAGTGCATCCCCACCACTTGCGTCGGACGCGATGTCGCCGCAGCAATCCGCGTGATCGAGATGCTGGACGTATTACTCGCCAGCACCACAGCCGGACGGCACAGTCGGTCGAGATTGCGGAAAATCTCCAGCTTGATCGCTTCCTGTTCGCTGGCCGCTTCGATCACAAAATCGGCCTGATCGGCGGCAATCAATTCACCCGCCCACGAGATCCGCTGCAGGACTTCCTCGGGCGCTGTCGCCGCAATTTTCCCGCGCTGAATTGCCTTGCTGACGGACGACATGATCTGCTGCCGGGCATTGTCCCGCGCCGTCTCGACAGGGTCGATAACGATCACAGAGATGCCCTTGGCCGCCGCGCATTCCGCAATACCGCGGCCCATCGTGCCCGCCCCGATGACCGCCAGTTGTTCGATCGTCATGGTGATGTTGCTCTGCTGAACTTGAGCTTCGAATTTCTTCGTGACCTTTGTGTCCTTCTGTAAAATTCAGGATTTGAACAGAAGAGCACAAAGGTCACGAAGACTTAAAAAGCTATTGTTGAAGGACGGTGAGAATTCAACTCGGAATTCTAATCACCATCCGCCATGCAGAGTAAGGGTACTGTAAGATAGGCGTGCTTAGAACAACTCGGCAATCGGTTGCCCGGCACTGTCGATGATGTTGCGCGGCCGACCGCGGTTGTCCATATAGGTCGCGGTCAGCGGCACGTTCATATGGCGATAAATCGTCGCGGCGAGGTCGCCCGGGGTCACGGGGCGTTCTTTGATGTTGCCGCCGTCGTGTTCCGACGCGCCGATAATCTGGCCGTGGCGCATCCCGCCCCCTGCCAGAATCATCGACATGACCACCGGCCAGTGATTGCGGCCGTCGGTACTGCCCTGGGTTCCCATCGTGGGAGTTCTTCCGAACTCTCCCATCCCAATCACCAGCACATCGTCGAGCAACCCGCGCTCTTCCAGATCGCTGACGAGCGTCGTAATCAAATGATCGAACAGCGGCAACAATGGCTTCAGACCATGTTCAATTCCACCATACGGGGGGATATTGTCGCCGTGAGTATCCCAGGTCCCCGACGCCGTGTGATAGCTCAGATCCAGAGTCACGAACGCCACGCCCGCTTCCACCAAGCGGCGAGCGAGCAAAGCCTGCTGGTGCCACAGATGTTTTCCGTAGCGGGCCCGCGTGGCATCCGATTCCTGAGAAAGATCAAACGCGTTCTGAGCCTTCCTGCCAATCACCATCTCCACAGCCTGCCGGCGATAGCCATCCAGGGCCGACATCGAACCACCCTGATCGAGGTCACTCCGCAGGCGGTCGAAATCTTCCATCAGGCTGCGTCGATTATACAGCCGCGACTGGTCGAGTCCCGCCGGCAACTGAAACATGTCAGCGCCGGAGACCTTACCAGTATCAACGCCGACCGGATCATAGACCGGCAGCTTGCTGGCCTGAGTTCCCATAAACGGATCGTAGCGTTTCCCCAGGTAACCGCCGGCAGCAATGTGGTCTCGAGTCTTGGTGAACGCGACCGAGGGCGGCATCGCCGGATGATTGGGACCGTGCATCTTGGCAATGATCGACGCAATCGCCGGGTACTTGTCGGCCTCGGGATTGGTGCGCGGTTCGGCTTCAAGATTCGCTGTTTGAAAGACGGTGTTCGGTTCGTGGTTGCTGTTGCGGGCATCGACCGAACGAATGACGGTGAACTTATCGAGCATCGCCGCTTGTTTGGGCAGATGCTCGGCAAACTGCACGCCGGGCAGCTTCGTCGAGATCACGCCGAACGGACCACGGTTCTCCAACGGCCGCCCCGGCTTGGGATCCCACGTATCAATATGACTGGGACCGCCTGCCATCCACAGCAGAATGACACTCTTGCCCGTCGCGATCGACTGCCCCGATTCGGCCGCCGTCGCCCGAGCCTGCAGCAAGCCAGGCAGAGTCAACCCCGCCAACCCGGCAAAGCCAGCCTTCAGCATGCCGCGACGATTGGAAACAGTCAGACCTTCCGCGGTGCGGCCGTGAAAATCCCCAAACGCGTGGGCATGAGAAACAGGCTGCAACGGTCGCTCAATGGGCATGGCAAAATCCGAATCCTGGGCACAGAAGTCCACAGACGCTCGGTTGAGCTGCTCGCGCCTGCCAGCAATCCGCGGCGGGACACATCCCTAATTCCGCCCAAATTGCGTACCTTAGAATCTATCAACATCGGCTAATGCGTGCAACAGCGTAATCAAATCGCGGGAAAAGAGATCAGCATTTTGGAACCACACACAACTTTCGGCTCCTGACAGCTTTGTGTGGTCTACTTTTTCGCCGGCTGCACGACAAACTTCAATCCTGGCGAGGCCATCGGATGCCAATTGTCCTGGTATCTCTCGTTAGTGCTTTTGCTCCAACACTCGCCGGTCAGTGTATCGCACACGACGACCTTGAACTCTCCCGGGGATCCGGCAACCATCATCTGATACTTTCCTGAACCGGGTAGCCCCACCTGACCTTGCCCAGCCGCTGGCGAATTCAACGTCAGTCCCAACATCAGACAGCCCACAACGATCGACCCACCAATGATGAGCGAATGTGACTTGTTCAATTTCGATTCTCCGTGAAAGAGTTTGCTCGTGACCAAGGCAGGATACCAGAAGGACCGCGCTGCTGGCCCCGTCATGGCAAACGTAGCGAGAATACAAATAGATCATTCCGATGAAAACAAAGTGTCAGGAACCAGCTACTGTTTTCGATTCCAGGGCTGCATTGCGGTTCCCCACTGCATGAGATTGTCAGGCCGCATGCTGCGATAGCCATTCGCGAGCCAATTCGATTACCCGAACATCGAGCGCGGCGATGGCCCCAGCGCCACATTGCTCATCGGATGATGCCTCGTATGGAAGCTCACGGAGATCATCATAGTAGTAATACGCACCGATAAGGTGCTCGATACCGCGTGAGTCACCTTGGAATTGTTTTGGTTTCTCGTCCCACATGGCCCTGTAGTACACATCTTGCATCATGTTGCACAAGCCCTCGTAGGGCGGATCCAATTGATCGGCGATACGTCGTATGCAACGAATCAGAACCACCTGGATTGCGGTGTCTTTCGGGGGTAGAGGAATATTGAGCTCGACCAGTGACGCTTCGAACAATGGGCCCGCGTCCGACATGACGGGATCACGCAGATATGCCAATTCGCCCAACGAATCCGAGTACTGCCCACGGTTCAACGCGGCATCAGCGATGGGTGGCAGCTCCCAGCTCGGGATGAGTCCGAGGACATATTTGGCCGCAGCGAGATTGAGATCAGGGACCATTGGATATACTACATTGCGACTTGGTCGTTACGCTTACGGAAGAGCTCTCAAGCAGAATGAACGTTTAATGAACTCTACAATGTTTCGAGTCTGCTTGCTCATGGTGAGCCTATTAAGTTGGTGCGTACCCGTTTTTTCACAGGATGTCCCGACTGGAGAGACGAGCTTAGACAAGCTGAAATCAGTTGACGCGGCTTTCGCAGCTGGGTTTACCGTTTCAGGAACGATTCAGGCACCCGAGATCATGAGCCTTGAAACCTACGAATCCATCCAGGTGACTCGGGACTGGAAACTGACATTGGCCGGTGAGCGTGTGGGATATGTGATGACAGTCACGAAACACGAAGCCCCACGGTATCGGCCTGACGACGCGCACGCGGACGGGAATATGCGCGTCATCATCCGGAACAAAGAATGGGGGTATTGGGGCTCAGACCTTTCTGGGCGTCATTATGAAGATCGCGTGTTCAACCTGAGGCTAGGAGGCAAACTGACTGAGACGGGCACCATGTATAATTCGTCCCTTTCCGGTCCGAAGGAGTCAAACGCCTTGAGAAAGGTGATGCTCTTGTCGTTAGGTCGCTTTTTCTCGGCGCATATTGACAAGGTCAAACAAGAGGAACCGGGGCCCGATCAGCGAATTGTGATGGACGCGTTGGGGAGCAAATCCGAAGGAGTGAGTGGCCGTTGGCGGCTGGAACTCGATCCAGCTGCGGCCTGGATGGTGCGCAAAGCCGAGTTTTGGTCCGACGCATTTCCCGATCGGAAGCTGACCGAAATGCGAACCAGCGGGACAGCCTGGTTCGGATCACGCTGCATTCCGACCGCAGCCGAAATCAACTATCTGGGGGCTCTCGACGGAGAGGGATCGCAGCGGCAAATATTTGGACCGCATCGGCTCACATTTTCCAAACTCACAGAAACCTTCGACGACGAGCTGTACGAGACCTGCCGAAAAACTGTCAGTGCGAATCGCAATGAGAGCTTGACCGTCCATGATCACCGCGTTGATCCAGCAACAATCACCGAGCCCAACAGGCTTCGCCCAGTGGAGGCACCAAAATCAGAGATTCCGCCAGAGCGGATTCCTGAGCGTTCATTTCTATGGCTGTACATTAACCTGACGATATTTCTAGCGCTGGTGATAATCTTTGCGGTGCGCCGTAGAAGGTACAAGAAAGTGCTTTTGTAAAATGAGTGAAAATAGAGGTGCAGGAACCAAAACAGCTGTAGTTGGTTTCTGACACCTTTGTTTCGACCCGATACAAGATTCAAACCTGTGACTTCCACCGTTTGAAGCGGTCTTTGAGATTCTCTGAAACAGTAGCAAACCCAGTCTTTTTCCGAGTGTAACGCAGGTCGATACCATTTCAACAGTGTTCTCTACGCTTCAGCGTTTTTTGGGTGGTTTCGTGCAATCGGGGTAGAAGTGGGGTACGATGCAAAAACGTGGACAAAATATGAACACCGATGATGGCGGTCGCAAGCTCGATTCGTCATGGAGGCGTTGAAGTGGCGAATCCAGTAAATTTTCATATCGCTGCCGTTCCCGATCAGCAACTGCTGGCGATGATGAGGGCGTTCTGTGCAAAAACAGGACTGCAGTTTTCGGCAGCAACTCTCACGCTGTGGGGAGATGTTGCAACGACAATTAACTTTGAACCGGATTCAGCAAAGGCGCTACCTACGCTTTTAGAAACTTCAACAGCCCGGCTGATAAAGAACGCGACGTTCCCGTTTCCAAAGGTCGATATCCGAATCGACGCGGAACCGGAATCTGAACCGCGCATGCGAGTGCAGGTAACGCCGAGAAATGACCCGAAGCCGAAAGATGAGGAGTTTATTGTTTGGGCACATTTAGCAAAAGTCTGCCTTCACGAGTTCATCCCCGGCATCGCATTCAAAAACATCCTTGGAGAAGAGACGAATCGGCACTACGCCGCGAGAGAAGCGACGATCCTGCAGCTAGACAGCATCACGCAAGAACTTTTCAAGAAGACTGCGGACTATGAGGTTGCAGCGAGGCAGCGAATCGAACGGGAAGAAACCAAACTCCGAAAAACCTATGACGACCTAACCAAGACGCAAAGTGAACGGAATGACGCACGCCAAACGAAGCAAGACGAACTGGATCTACAATTAGCGGGGAGACAGAAGGAGTTAGAGGAAAAAGCGAAGGAACTTGACCGTAAGGAAAACAAAGTCAAGCGCCGTGAATCAATCGAGGCACTCATCAGAAAACTTGACCACGACAGCGAAGCATTTGAGCTTGAAGTCACTTCTGGCACTCGATCAAAGCGCAGACTGGTTTTTGGCTTCACATTGGTATTTATTGGCTGTTTGCTGGTGCTAACGATCGGCCTGTATATCCAGGAAGAGCAGCGGGGCATATCCGCTACATCGTGGATCCGGCCAACCCTCGCAACCATCTCATTTTTGTTGGCCTCGGTATTCTTCTTGAAGTGGCTCAATAATTGGGCCGATCGACACGCGACCGAAGAATTCCGATTGAAGCGAATGTTACTGGACGTCCGGCGCACGAACCTGTTGATCGAAGCTGCTTTGGAGTGGGAGACCGAGACTTCGAAAGCAATTCCAGATCAACTGCTCAATACCCTGAGTCGCAACCTGTTTTCAGAGGCCGGAGGTTCTGCCGATCCAGCTTCTCCCGCTGAGTCACTGGTCAGCTTGTTGGCCCACACAAACGCCAACTTTGAATTGAAACTTCCCGCTGCGGAATTGAAGGCATCGGGTGCCAATGACAAAAAAGCAACGAACAAAGATTGACCATGACTGTCAAAACGAGTTAATGCGTATGAATCAGCTCATGACCGAACAACGAAAATCAAGCCCGTGGTACTGGTGGACAGTCGCCGCGTTGATGTTGCTCGCGGCGTATCCGTTGACCACCTAACCCTTTGCAAAGGAACTTCCGATGGAAACGCTGCATCTAGGCGACCTGATCTAACCGTGTCCCACTTGCAACAAGGATGGGGACATGGCAGGCGCAAGCAGAATCGAAAGTATGCCAGACTTCGGGAAACCAATTTGCAATCGGTGCGGTGGATACAAATACGTCCTGACCGCAAACGGTAAGGTATTGCGTGATTTCGGAAAGATTGTCTCACAAGAATTTGATTTGAAGTAGCCCGGTTGCGTCCTGATCAGATTTTTGACCTGGGAATACAAAGGTGTCGCAAGCAAAATACTGTTTTCGGCTCTCCACACTTTTCTCGCCTAGCTCAGCTTTAATATCTCCACAAAGAATTACACATTAAAGGTTTATGTATTTTCAGAAACGCCGTCAAACTCGAGATTGCCTCCAATAAAAATGAATTTTTTCGACCGCCCGAGGATGTCAGCTTGTCAACCATTTTTGGTCAGTTATACTCGTTCCTGCACCCATCGCCCTGTATTAATCAGGTGAGGAACGATGGGCGCGGAAGATGACAACCAACCTGCCCCAAGCCCCACCCAGTAGGTGAGTCGTTCCTCACCCCGCACCGTCTCACGTGACCAGCCCGGTTACGAACCGAACTGTGGTCAACGTGAGTCAGCCAAACAGCCCCGCCTAGATAACGCCCGCCAGTAGAACCTCGCCAACCCGCATCCTACCCCAGCGCTCGTGCTTGAGTGCGTCCTGTTTCGTCTGGATACCCCAAACATGGTCAGATTGTTCGCGCCGCTCTTTTCTTTGGCATTTTCAATTGGCGCTCACTGCGTGTTGATCGCCGCAATCGTGTGGGTGACTCACGAGATTGGCACTTTGGATGTCAGCGGCAACGGCATTCCCATGAGTGCCTTTCCGAAGTCGACACTCGAACTCGACCAGCCAATTCCTTCTCATGACGTGACCATGCGCGACAACAAGCGGGTCGAGACTCTCTGATCCGCATCTCAGTTTTCGAAATCACCGCTGAGTTTTTTCGGCCGCGCTGTGCGAGTTGAGTGATCGCCGCGTGAAATGAATAAGGGATGCGGACTCTTAAACAAAGGGGTCAGGAACGAAATACCGTCTTCACTACCAGGCACCTTTGGTTTTGTCTTCACCATGCCATTGAAATGTGTCATAAGAACAGAATTTGCTGCTCGTTCCTATTGTCTGCGTTCACTTTTGTGTTATCTTTTAGTTATAGTGATGGCCGCATTACGACCGCCGACGAAACTGTATGCCAAGCGGGCTCACTGGACACTACCACGTTGTACCGACTTCGGCGGCGATTCATGAAGCGGAGGACTTGTTCCCTCGGTTTGGTGATTATCAACAGGCCAGAAGCCATGCATTGAAATTGCGTTTTTGGCCTGCCAGCGATCCCGATGAGTCAGACCAAGTTGTCGATCTCGACTGGGAATGGATCAAGTCCATGCCAGGGGCGAAAGTCGGCGAACTGCGAATCGACGATGTCATCGGAGGCTGTAATAACCTCCGCCTGATCTTCTATGTTTCGGATGTGATTTTGCTTGACGATACGATGCCTAAGATCTGGATTCTGTCCGTTCTGCAGAAGAAGTCAAACAGTTTTACGACACATAATCTGGCAACCTTTCGGGGTCGCCTGACGATTCTCAAAAAACGTGTCTACGAAAATCACTAACACCGGGAGTGCGTTGATGACGAATGCTGCGTTGATGTCCGGTGTCATTGACGCTCAGGTGCAGATGTTCGTGCACATTCAGTCTGCTCTGCAGCAATGCGACCCCGAAATTCAAAAGGTCGTCCGCGACATGATTGCGATCTACGCCAGCGATGACGCGACAGACGTTGAGAAGCAGGCCGCCATTTATACAATTCGCGATGCCATTTTCCCCAGCTTCGCTGAAGACTTGGGTGAAATGGAACGCGTCAAACGCCGCTCGACGGAAGCCAGCGAGATTCAGTCAGAGTTCGAACGGCAGGAAAGGACGTTCGCTGAACGCCTCAAGTCGCTGATGGAAGCGAAGGGCATTACCCAAGAAGAACTGGCAGCAATTACAAGTGTCTCGCAACCAGCAATTTCACACTTGTTGAATCGAGAATCCCGACCTCAGCAGCGTACGATTCGTAAGTTTGCAGCGGCGCTGGGTGTTGCGTCTGAAGACCTTTGGCCGACTTAGCCAAGATGGCGGCGCGCCACCACTCATTACCACATAAGGCTTTAAGAGTGGGCGATACAGGATTCGAACCTGTGACTTCCACCGTGTGAAGATGGCACTCTAGCCGCTGAGTTAATCGCCCAAAACAACCAAAACAAACAGGGGACTGCGGATACAGTCCCCATCCACGAAATATACTCCCTTCCCCCGAGGACGGCAAGCGTCCTGTTTGTGCTTCTCGGGGTGAGCCTCGATTTCCGCTCGCTCAGCTGGCACGGGCAGCACTCTGGACGAGTTCTGCTGCTGCATCGGTCTCCGATTCGAGGGCGCACAGGGGGGTCCGCGTTGCTCGCGAGTTGCAGGATCCTTATGGACTTGTGGCGAATTGCGAGGCTTCGGAATCAGCGCAAATGCCGCATTTTCTGGTGTTTTTAGGTTTCGGCGTGCAGAAATCACTGTGGTAAAAGGGATGTCATTTGGCCCGAGCCGGTCGTCTTTGGTTTTGGTTCAACCGGATTGACTTTGAGTGGTCCGAACCCCTGCCGGCAAAAAGGCCGGAGTGAACAACAGACCAAAGAATTCAAAGAGTTCGAAGAAATTCAGAGACGCTCAAATGACGTGTCGGCCACAGCCACTTTGCAGCCTGACCACATAACCGATTATCAGAACAGGGCTTTCAACCTATTGAATGCCCCCGAGCGGTGGACGATAGCTCAAAGAGCGTACTCAAGTCAGCGTGGAAGTGGGGGGCTGGGCACTCTGGCCTGTTTCTGGGTTTAATGGCCCAAGGCTGACAGGCTGGAAGCTTGTCCTGCATTTGGCTTCAAAGAGTTCGAAGTGGTCATGTCTTCGTATTTATCCCGGAGGGATTAAAGAGAGTAGCCGGTGGTTGAGCGCAGCGACACCACCGGATGAGCGGTTCACACGTATTCGACCCTGAAGGGGTCGCAGAGCAACGGTTCTGCGACCCCTTCAGGGTCGAGATTCCACCGTTGAACGCTTTCCGGTGGTGTCGCTGCGCTCAACCACCGGCTACTCTCTGTGACCCCCTCCGGGGTCAGAAGAAAGGCATCATCAACCGCCCAAGCAAAGACGCATTTGCCCCAGAGTTCAAAGAGTTCAAAGAGTTCAAAGAGTTCAAAGAGTTCAAAGAGTTCAAAGAGTTCAAAGAGTTCAAAGAGTTCAAAGAGTTCAAAGAGTTCAAAGAGTTCAAAGAGTTCAAAGAGTTCAAAGAGTTCAAA
>JAKFVC010000300.1 GCA_021732415.1 Planctomycetaceae bacterium | reverse complement strand
AGGGCACCCGCGAGAGCGCCGGCCATGCCGCCCCCGGATCCTCCTGATCCCCCTGAGCCACCACCAGAACTACCGCCGGATCCACCACTCGACCCGCCAGAAGAACCTCCGGAACCACCAGAAGATCCACCGCTGGTTCCGCCACCACCGGCTGCCCCACCTTCGGAGATGCCCACGGCACTCGGGGGCGTCTGGGAAATCTTGCCATCCTCACTGAGGAACGGCTGGATCATCGTGACGATATCCGCGGCGCGAATATAGTTCATCCGATACACGCGGATGACCATCTTGCCGTCGGACCCGATGTTATTCAGCTTCCCCATTTCTTCGTTGGTGTAGACATAGATAATGCTGCCTTCACGACGGGCCGAAAGATTACAGAGCTTCAGGATGGCCTGCAGCGCCTGTTCGTAAGTCACATTTTTCAGATCGGCCGTGACCTTACCTGTCACCGCGGGTGAAACCAGCACGTTCAAGGTACTCTCACGACTCAGCATCTCCAGCGCCTTGCGGACGTCCAGGTCATCCATATGGAGCGTGATCGGGATGGAGTCCGCGGTGTCCGCGTCTGGCTTCGGAGGCAATCCGGCGATCTTCTCCTCAGCTGGAGGGACAGTCCCCAGAGCGGCCGGCGACAGCTTGAGTTCCGGTCCCGGGACGAGCTTGGGAACTTCCGCCTGGGCCAACACGACAGTCGACGCAAACGCCTGCGTTTCGTCCCCCAGCACGAGAGGCTTCTCAGTCGTCGCGAGGGTCGGGGTCGAAGGGGGTGTGGGAACGCTATTCGCTGCCGCCACCGGCGCCACAGCCGCCGTACCGGTGGTTGGATCAGCCGTCGTACCGGTGGTTGGATCAGCCGTCGTTGTCGTCGCCGCCGGTTGAGATTCCTGGGTGGCGGGCTCGGCGGGTGCTTCTACTCCCTGGACGGCCGGCGGATTCTCGACCAGATGGCCCAGACGGGCCCCTTTCTGGAGGGAACAGCCAGACGTGAGCAACCAGAGACCTAGGCTGACGGTAGCCAGGTGCCTCACAGGTTGCCGCTTGACGAAGTTCATACCAACCCTCAACCACTTCGATTCTTGGCCTGGCGCAAACTCACGTGACCGGTCCCAAATGGGAACCAACCTCATTACGCACAGAATCTCATGGGGTATGATCGGGATAAACTGGGTGAACCTTGAGGATATTTCCTCCTACGGCGACTTTTTGGATTATCCGGAAAGTGGCGGTTGTTTTAACGTGAGAATGGGTTAGCTGCGTTGAATGCGTGGTAACTGGACGCCGCTAGCCCTGCAGGGCGGACAATCCTGCCCGTCTTGCCTCAGTTACGATTTGTCAAAGAGCGCTGCCAAGACTTCGGGGGCAATTCACTTGGGAATAGCCAATTGCTCCCGTATCCACCCCGGCCGATCGGTTGTGATTCCCTGGACGCCAATCTGCACCATCCGCCGAGCGACGGTCGCATCATTCACCGTCCAGACGTCGAGTCGCAGTCCGGCCCCGCGAATCTTCGCCGCGAACTCCTGATCGAGCTTCGAATTCGCCGACAAATCGAGTCCATCCGCGCCGATCTCCCGAGCTTTGGCAATCAAACCGTCGGCGGTCGTATCCTCTTTCAAACTGACCAGCCAGGACGCGGGCAGATCGGGCCGCAATTTCTTGACAGCCGCGACGACCTCCGCATTGAAGCAGATCACAGGCGTCTGGGAGGCCTTCAGATCGGTCCCCTTCAGCACGCGATCAAGTTCCGGAACGATCTCCGGACCGCATTTGATTTCGATATAGACCTTCTTCCCCGCCGGGATCGTGGCGAGCATCTCCTCCAAGGTTGGAATCTTTTCGCCCGCGTACTTCGCATTCTTCCACGTGCCGACGTCCAGCTTGCGAAGTTCTTCCAACGATGTTTCCGCAATGACCTTACTCACTCCCGCCGTCCGTTTTGTATCCTTGTCGTGACAGGCGACGATCTTCCCATCCTGAGTGAGATAGATATCGAATTCCGCCCCGTCCGCGCCTTGCTGCCAGGCGAGCTTGAGAGCCGACACGGTATTCTCCGGAGCTTCCCATGAGGCCCCGCGATGTCCAATGATTTCGACCGGCAATGGTTCAGCGGCGATGGCAAGACTCCCCAGAGACAGACCCATCAGAATTGTCAGACAGCGAAGCATAGTGGTTACTCATTCCAGCGAGAATTTTTCTACGATGGCCGCCCCGGCCGTTTTCTCCGGGGGAGATTGTAGATCTCCCCGAGAAGATTGCGATGGCCATCCAACAGACACGTGAAATCTTCATGCAATCTTCGAAATCTTTGATCCGTCATGCTGCACTCCACGCCCCAACTTATTCGTTCGATGTAGGTTAGGTCCAGTGTCCGGTTCTGAGGTCAAATCCCCCACGCACATTCCATTCGCGCGCCATCTTTAGAATCTTTGTTCGTCGGGGACCTCGGAAGGCTGTGTAGGATGGCCGCCCCGGCCGTCTCCTCTGGGGCAGCTTGGCGATCTCGCGGAGAATATGCGACGGGCGAGACGGCCATCCTACGCGTGAAATGTTTCTGCAATCTTTGCAATCTTTGATCTGGTGCCTGCTCTTTCAGGGTGCCTCCACGACTTAACTTCTGGACTCTTCGCGAGTTAGGTAAGGTCACTGGTCATTATTTCGATTCCAGCCCTGGCACACACCATTTCGCCGCAATCTTTAAAATCTTTGAAATCTTTGGCGGCCATCAAAAAAGGTCGCCGTAGGATGGCCGCCCCGGCCGTCACTTCAGCGGGAGCTCGGAGATCTTACCGAGCAGAATACGACGGCTGAGGCGGCTTTCCTACTGGCGTGCATTCTCGCGCCATCTTGGAAATCTTTGATTTGTTGCCGACACTTGCAGTCTCATCCTGGATCTCCTTTGACGATCACCTCGCGGCCAGACTGGTGAGCGGCACGGCGCTAGCCGCCGGTACTTGAGGTAAAACGTCGCACCAAAGAACCGGTGGTTAGCGCCATGCCGCTCACTTCACGTTCGCCGTCCGTGATCAAGCCGCACCCCAATGGACCATGGACAAATACCACCCTTTCTACGCCATCTTCAGCCCATCGCCAAATCTCGAAACACCCCAATTCCAGTATCGCCGTATCTCCCAAGACATCGAATCCAGACTGGGACACTTCGCAATTTCACGGGCGCCCTCGAACTGGGAAGATTTCGACTCAATGGGCATGCTGTCAGGACAGCGCTGGGTCGGGTCTACGATTTTTCGAAATTGGCGGTCAATGACGTTTGTTTGCGAGTCCAGCCAAGATCCGCCAATTTCCAAAAATCGTGGCCCCGACACCGGGATTCAGAGTTACCAAGACAAAGGGGTTTTGGAACACTAATCTCCGCTAATCCTCACTGATCAAACACGAAAACATCGAGATCTCGATGTGATCCGTTCTGAATTAGTGGGGATTAGCGAAGATCAGTGTTCCAAAATTCTTCGTAATTCCAGCACTTCGCGGCTGCTGGTTAGCTCCGGGGCCGGAGCCACGATTTTTGGAAATTGGCCGGTGTACGTCGGATGGGTAGCAGACTCGAGGGCGGCCAATTTCGAAAAATCGTAGACCCGACCCCTCATCCCACCGCTAACGAATCGTCACGAACAGATTGTGACTCAACAACACGTGTACCAGGTTCTCGCGGGCTCGCTGATGAGGCACCTTCGACGGCGGCTGCTTGGATTGTCCTCCAGCGGGGAAGACTGCCGTGTCCGCTGTCTGGACGAATTGCGTGTTCTGCTGCAGGAAGCGCTGGCAGGCGGCCTGCTCTGCGGCGGTTGGGGTTTGAGTCAGGATCTGTTCGAACGCCGCTTGAATAAAGGCCTGGTTGGTGGCGGGCTCGTTCTGTTGTCCGACTTCCTGGCTGAGTTGCCCGGCGAGGAGCCTTGATTGATCCAGGGCCAGGGCGCTGTTCATCAAGGCCAGCGCTTGATGCGGCACGACACTCTCGCGGCGGCGATAGCAGGCATTGGGGTCGGCGAGATCGAAGACCTCCAGGAACTTCATCTTTTCGTTCGGCGTCGAGCGGAAGTAGAGGCTGCGGCGGAGGCTGGTTTCGCCCTGGTTGTCGGGGATCTCGGGACCGCCGCGCTGCAGATTAAGGCTGCCGGCGACGCTGAGGACGCTGTCGCGGACGACTTCTGCTTCCATGCGATGGACGTTCATTCGCCACAGGTAGCGGTTCGGTTTATCGATCTGCAGGTTGGGATCACTGGGGTTACTCGCATTAGAGGACATGCGATAAGTATTGGAGAGAACCATCAATCGATGCAGCGGCTTCATGTGCCAGCCCTGCTCCATCAGTTCGACGGCCAGCCAGTCAAGGAGTTCCGGGTGCGAGGGGCGATCTCCGTTCAAGCCAAAATTGGAGACCGACGGCACAATGGCCTGCCCAAAATGGCGGAGCCACACATGATTCACGGCGATGCGGGCGGTCCGCGGATTCTGCTTGCTGCCCATCCAGCGGGCCAGTGCCAACCGCCGACCGGTACTCGTGGTGGGGAACTGTTCTCCTAAGGGCGTATACTTGCCGTCGGGTTGATCTGCAGCTTGCTGAGCTGCCGTCACGGCCTGTTGTGCGGCAATGAGTTTTTTCTCGGCCTCAACCAATTCCTTGGACGTCGAGTCCGTGCTGGTAGCAGGCTTGAGTGCGACCACTGCCTGTTCGGTCTGCAGCAATGCCTCCTGAGCTTTCGCGACGGCCACGGTGCGTTCGGCTTTACTGGCTGCGATTGCGAGGGCCGGAAGATCCGGACTTGGGGGAGTCGTAAACTTCGCACGGTCCGCCTGAACGCGGGCCGTGACCGCGGCCACTTGGGCCAACGCAGTGAGTCGCTTTTTCTCGGCCAAGGCTGCTGCGTTGATGTATTGCTGGAGTTCGCGCTGGGTTTCAGCCAGGGTCGGGACCAGAGCCCGAATATCGAGTTCGTGGAACTCGGCAGAACCGTCATGGGCCCAGATCGCAAACGTCCCTGCACGGCGAGCGATCGGTAGGGTGTAAGTCAGCTTCTGTTCGCCATTCAAGGAGGCCGTCAGATGGGGGCCGCGGATGGTCAGTTCGACTGTGATGACTTCGCCCACGCGAATGACATCGGTGGTCTTGACGATGCCGGCTGCCGGATAATGTTGTTGGCCCCCCTGTCGATGGAAGGCCTGGATTCCCTGGCTGGCATCGTTGACGTGCGTGTAAACATCTTGCGAATTTCCGGCATCGACATAGTCGAAACTGAAGCCGATCGAACGCAGTCCCGCCGGTTGCAGGGTCTTATACTTGAGCCGCACCTTGATGTCTGACGGCAGCTTGACCGTCGACACCATTGTGGCGAAGTTTGTGACCGTCTCCTCGACGACGTGACCATTCTCGTACTTCCACGATCCGCTCGACGGCTTCCAGATGTCGGGCCGTGGCTGGCTGAAATCATCGTGGAATAATTCGGCACCGGCCGGATCGGTGTTGGCTCGTTGCTGGGCCGCGTCGACATTCTTCTGGGCTATGACAACGCTCGCCTGCGCCTTCACGAGTTCGGCTTCGATCTTAACGACATCGGCCCGGGCCTGTGCGACGAGGGCCTCAGAGATCACGGGATTTAACGCCGGATAGTAGGCTGCGGGGGGGAGCGAGACGGTTTGAATGGCGAGCGTGTTGTTACCGAGAGCGCCGGGGACTCCCGGGAGCATCAGGCGTTTTTCATCCGGATACCGGTTATCACCGCGCTGGAAGACGAACGTCTTGACATCCAATTCTTTATCGTAGATCCGTGCGAGTCCCTCTTTGGGAACCGCGACGGCCGTGTCCATTTCAGTCTCTAACGAACCCGAGACACGATCAGTGCGGACATCGTGCGGTTCGAAGAAGGCCCGGAAGCGGTAGTAGTCTTCCTGTGAGATCGGGTCGAACTTGTGGTCGTGGCAGCGGCAGCATTTCAAAGTCAGCCCGAGGAAGGCTTGCGACGTGTGCTCGACCGTATCGAACATCCAGACGTTGCGGTCAAACTTATACCAGTTGCGACCGAGGAACCCAGTGGCTCGCACGATGTCGGGATCGGTCGGGGCGAATTCGTCTCCCGCCAGCATCTCGACGATCATCTGGTCATAACCGAGATCTCGATTGAGGGACTCGACAATCCAATCGCGCCAGCGCCAGATGTGACGCTGACTATAACGAATTTGATTAATCCCCCGACTGCCGTACCAGTCGCTATAACGCCAGACATCCATCCAATGTCGGCCCCAGCGCTCTCCATATTGCGGACTATTGAGCAACCCATCAACCACTTTTTCGAATGCATCCGGCGCGTCATCCTTTAAGAATGCCTGCAGTTGAGCGCGCGTCGGCGGGAGCCCGATCAGATCGAGATAGACTCGCCGCAGCCAGACCGATCGTTCGGCGGGCGGACGGGGAGTCAGTCCGCGTCGATCATGCTCGGCAGCGATGAAGGCATCAATCGGATTCTGAATCCACGCGGGATTCTTAATGACAGGCACAGCGGGCCGCTGAGGAACTTTGTACGACCAGTAGTCACGCGGATCGATCTGCGGTTGCTCGTCGACAGGCCCTTTCGCACCTTGCAAGATCCAGCGTTTGACGAGATCCAACTCTTCCGCACTGAGTGGCGTTCCTTCCCCTTCCGGAGGCATTTGGATGCCATCTTTCCCCGTCAAGACGTCGATCAGGCGGCTCTCCTCCGGCTTGTTCGGGACGAGGCCGTCGCCACTGGTTCCCCCTTTGCGGATCAGCGCGGCCGTGTCGAGTCGCAACCCGGACTTCTGCTGCAGGATGCCATGACAGGCGTAACACTTCTTAGCGAAGATCGGCTTGACCTGGCGTTCGTAGTCGACGTCATCCGCCGCGAACAACGTCGAGGTCGCACCGAGCAGCCACAGAACGGCAATAATAATACGAACACGACCGTCAGTTCGGGAAGATGTTCGAGGCAGTTCAACGGCCATCGGAAACTCCGCAGTCAAATCTCGAATCTGAGTCACCGCTGACATCTGTATTGCGAGCGCAGTCAATTTCGGCGGGAACAACGGGCGGGCAAGCGATCCTTAGTTTACCGATCAGCGAGAGAAAACGCATCTATGATGGTAAATGCGTCCGTGAGCCGGAGAAATAGCAATCCAAAGAAAGTAGCCTTCACGCTCCGCATGAAATTAGCGGAGCCCGTAGCCTGACTCTCCAGAGTCGGGTCGCTCCGAGGAGGTACCCCGACTCGGAGTCCAGCCACCACAAAGTAAGCGTACGTCCACACCAGGATGGCGGCAAGAGTCCTCAAATGCCTGTCTGTTATCAACGCCCTACATTTTTTCTCGCTCGCAAAACTCAATGAGGCGTCTCCTCAACATCCGGTCACTGTCACTAGCTCGTAACGAGCTCTGAAACCAACTGCTGTCGACGCTCTTTCTGGTAGAATAAATAATAGTTTTGCTATGAAAATCGATTCGTTCAAGTTCGGATTCAATTCGGAGCGACGGGGCATAAGAAGTAAGGTCTACTTTGGCATCCTTCTTACAGCGCGCACTCAACTCATCAACTTCTCGGTGCAGCTTGTTTGACAGCGGAAGATCTGTCCGCACCTTTTCTTCACCTTTCGCGTGGATCATTATCACCCACTTGTGGGTTTCGTCAGCCCTCGCCACCGCTCCGCTGAGAATCCCTAAGTAGATAACAAGAGTGCACACAAAAGCACAATCTCTCAGTCTTAAGCTCCTGGTAAACATCTGAAAGATCCATTCTTTACCTGGCATAAGCACGTTCGACACAAAAGTCCGATGCCTGTCCTTTGTTGGCTTCCTCTAATCTTTCTTCAAATCGCCGTACACGATCCAGTAAAATCCTACTATCACTGAGAACAATCCCACGGCGATCATGCCGTCGCGATGGGATTTCATCGGGTCAGCCGAAGTCGCAACCGAGAGGGTAAACGAACCAGAAATTGCCAGAATGATCCCGGTTTTAAAGCGGTGCATCGGATGTTCCAGTAGAAATCGGTCTCAATTGAACTGTTACTGAGTTTCGCTCACGCCCCAGGCTTGGCAGTCCGTTGCTCACACGCCTGCTGCAACGTCTGAAACCGCTGTTGCGTTTCTGGTCCTCCCAATTGCGGGAACAGAACCTTCGTCACGCCGATTAATTTGAGTGCCTTGTCAGGATTCCCCAGATCCAGTTCGCAGCGGATGAACTGATAGCGGGCATCAAACCAACCGCGTGAGCCCGACTTGTGCTGGCCTTCCAGTCGCTTCCAGAGTTGTTGGGCTTCCTCGGTCCGACCACGCTGTCCGAATTTCATTAGTAGCAGCGCGAAGCTCGTCATCAGGTCGGGGTCTTGCGGCCGGGCTTTTAGTAATTCGCGGAAAGGGTCGAGGGCCTGTTCATAGCGGCCGGCGGCGACGTAGGCTTCGGCCACGCAACGGTCCAGCCGTTGCTGGTCGACGGGGTCGAGCTGAGCTCGCTGGGTTTTCAAATTGAGGGCCGCTCGTAGTTGGAGTTCGCCGAGATTGTGCTGCGGCTTGTCCTGGGCTTGCGCGACCAGTTTCGAGAGTCCGTCAATGATCGAGAGCAATTCCGAAGGGCTGGAGGCCGCGACTCCGGTCAGCGTTTTCTCGGCCTCGGGGAATTTGCCTTGTCCGGCCAGTGAGACCACTCGTAACTTGGCCGCGGCGCGACTGAATTCCTGCCAATGCGTGGTCGGGGCCGCTGGTGTGCCGCTGCGGCGAGGCTTAGTTGTGGTCATCGGGGGCGCACTGCGGGTTACCCATTCCAGCCAGCGATCGGTCGCTTCGAAATCAGGATTCGATGACTGCAGGACGATGTTGGACAAATGCAGGACGAGCACCGCCTGGTCCTCAGTCAATGGCAGAGATTGATTGGCCGGCAGCAATTGAGTGAGTCGCTCGACCGCTTCCTGCTCCCATTCCTTGGTTGGCAGTTTCAGCTCGCGCAAGCGTTGCAGCAAACGGTCATAGCAACGGGCGCTGGCCGCCGCCGCGACCGGGCCGCGAGGGTGAGTCGCCGGGATCTGCTGATAGAGGCGAATCGCGGCGGAATTCTGTAATCGCTTCTCCTCCAGTTGAGCCAGCAGCCACGTCGCTTCACCGCTGGTCGGGTGATTGGGATAGTCCCGCCGCTGTGCTTCGAGCTTGGCGGTATAAGCTTCGCGGTTGGGCTTCGTCGCGCTGGCGGCATAGATCTGCCCCAGGGCATACGCGGCCAGGAAATGGGCATCCGGCGTGCGAGGATTCTTAGGATGTTGCGCCACGAGTTGATCGAAGGTCTGCACGGCCTCCTTGAACCGGGACGATTCAATCTCAATCGAGCCCTTCGTATAAGCCATGTCGAGAGCCACATCCTCGCGGCCCGCCTCCTTCGCCGCTTGACTGGCCGCCGCAAAGGCCTCGATCGCAGCCGGGATCTGCTTGGCGCTGTATAAGGCTCGCGCTTTCCGCAAGCGGTCAGAGAGATCCGTCCCCAGTGTCCGCGATTCGCGAGCCTGCGTGACGAGCGATTCGCAATAGGTCGCCCAGTAACCCGGATTCGTCACGCGCGCACGTTCCAACTGCTGATCGATCGTCGTACGCAGTTCCGCCGCCAATTCACCGGCCTGATTGCCTTCCGCCGCCTGCCACAATTCAATGAGGACCTGGATGCGCAAGCTCACTAATTCCCCCGGCGGGTTCGAACGCGACTTGAGCGCCTTCGTCAACAGGTCCGCCGCCTCGACCGGATTCTTCTGCATCAGAAAAACCCGAGCCCGTTCGGCCAGAACTTGATCGTGAATCGCCGCATTCGGAGCCGCCGAGTCCACATCGTCCAGCAGTCGCACCGCCCGGCTGGCTTCAATCCGCAACCGAGCACAACCGGCCAGCAACACCTGGCTAGTCAGCCCGACTTCACCCGAACGATCCGCATTCAAGGCGACTCCCAACCAGCGTTCGGCTTCTTGAATGGTCGAGAGTCGATCGGCATTGTCGGACGTCATCAGGTTGGCGGTATCGAAGTAAGCCTGTCCCAATTCATAGTCCGTCATCAGCATCAAGCCGCGGATCTCTGCGGGCACAAACTTGTCCTGTGGCCCGACATTCTTCGGCGGCGGCTTTTTGAGTCGCACCTTCAATTCGGCATCCAGCCGAGTCAACCGTTCGATCCCTGACGCCAGAAACTGAATTGCCTGCCGTCGGGTCGCCGCATCATCCGGAGACAACTCGACCTGCCACCGCAAGGCGTGACCTCGCGCACACGGGACGAAACCCTCCTGCAGTTCGAGGAGCAACTTCCGTTCGTGAGTCCCCACTTGCTGCGCGGTCTGTTCGAGGATCTTGACCGATCGATCCCAGAGTTCCGCCTGCTGATCATCCGCCGCGACGAGTGCGTGTTGCACGAAGGTCCGGGAAAGTTCGTAGGCGAAATCAATCCGCTGTGCCGCGGGGAGATCAGTCCGCGCGAGCTTTTCGAGACAATATCGTTCCGCCAGGCCAAACAGGTGCCGTGATCGCAACTGATCGAAGAACCGGCCGAGAGGTTCCCCACCGACAGCCCCGCTCGTCAGCCAAAAGCAAGCGATGACCCCGGCAGCACACGCCAGGCATCGCCTCCAACAGCACGGCAGTTTGGGACCAGTCATCGGCAACCTGTCAGGCCTGTTTGTTGAGAGCGTTGCAAATACCTTGAAAGTTGCATCCACCGTGAAACTGGCACCCACCTTGAAGCCAGGTGAGCCGGGCGGCGTAAGCCCCGGATTCTTGGGATTATTTTTGAAACACAGAGGCACAGAGATAACAGAGATTAGGAAATTCCTCTGTGTTCTCTGTGCCTCTGTGTTTCATCTTTCAACGATCGCCCCTTCAATCGAAGAATCCGCGGGCTTACGCTGCCCGGCTCACCAAAAGATCCTGGTGTCGTCGCAATGTTGTATCAAGATCATCAATTGAATGACTACCAATTTGCACTGTAGCACTGATGTCCTACACCGACAAGACGTTCATCCGCGCTGCAGCCAATCACTCCCCCGAAATGCAAACAACTTCCGAAGCTCACGATGAACTCCGGAAGTTGTTTGATATCAATCAAGCAGGATCAACTCACAAAGCGGTTAGAAATCTCCGCCACCACCGAAGTCACCTCCGCCTCCAAAGTCTCCACCACCGCCACCGAAGTCGCCACCACCGAAGTCACCCCCACCAAATCCGGAGTCACCACCGCTGAAGTCGCCGGCACCGGGTTCATCACCACCGCTGGAGTAATCGCCCCCACCGCTGCCTCCGCCCCAGTCGCCAGCATTGGCTTGGCCTGAATGATGTCCGCCACCCATGCTGTTATAGAGCCAGTTACCAGCCATGGCACCCGCGAGGCCACCCATCATGTTACTGAAGAAGCCTCCACCGCCACCGTAGCCTCCGCCATAGCCGCCACCATAACCCGGGGCGTAACCGCCGCCCGGACCATAGCCACCCGGACCGGGGCCCATCTGGCCGCCTCCGAACATGCTGCGGATGATCCCCGAAATCACGGAGAAGACCAGCAACACCACACCGATCATGATGACCCAACCTAAGATTCCCATGCCTTGTCCTCCTCCAACTGCGACTGGAGCCATCGGAGCTCGGTGACCCGCCGGAGCATGTTGCCCCAGCGCTGCCCCGTGCTTGGGCTCGCCTAAACGCAGTGCAATTCGTTCAACATTTGCGACGGTGTCCTGTAATCCCCGGTCATAATCTTTTGTGCTGAAACGCTTGATCAATCCCTGGCTGATTTCTTGACGCTGTGTGTTATTGAAGCCGCGGTTCCGCAAGGCTTTGTCGACTTCAACCTGCAGGTGACTCGGGTTGCGAGTAATCAGGATGAACACACCCTTAACGCTACTGGCCTTGGCACGTTCTACCAGCCAGTCGTAGAAAAACTTGTCCCGCGCCGTCTTCGAGTCGAGCGCAGAATAAGCTGCCTGCTTATCAGCGGGCAGAGCCTCGTACGTTTCGATGTGCGTCCCCAAGTGAGCACGTTTTTCCAGCCGGTTTAAATCGTCACTCGCTTTTGTGACGGCCGCCGGGCTAAAAAACTTCGCCTGGTCCGAAATCTCGCTGGCACGTGCCGTGACGGCACCGCAGCCCAATAGCCACCCCGCAGCGACAACCACCGCAGTCCGCAAGGGATGTGTCGTCGTCATGAGATTGTCCTAATCTTGTTTAAGTTCGATGTCAGCAGCCGGAGCCCGTCACACTGACGGCGGATCAACTGCCTGTGAATTCAACGTAACCTGTTCTCAACAGGATCACAGCTTACAGTACAAATTCTATGCCGGGGGGAATTTTGAGTAGAGACTCATCAAGAAAACCTGAACCCGACTGGCAGGCAACTCGCCCAATGCCGGCCAATATGCGGCCTCACAGCGATTTTCGGCGGCTTTGGATGATGCCGTCCAAGACAGGTAGGCAATAAGATTCCCGCACGGGACAGGCCACCGGCAAGATGGCAGACTTGACCGCTCACAGGACAGAAGTGGCAGCAAAGAGGTCGTATCGTGGGACGGGTCTCCAGGCCCGTCCGTCCCCTGCATTGGCGATCTTCGTCGAAAATAAGACCCACTTTGCGGTCTCTTATAGACGATACCGAGAGTCACAAAGTCATAGGTGACTTGGTAATGAGGAGCATTTAAAGCAGTTCGTCCACTGGTAATCGACCAAATTGGCTGATAAGTCGACATCAGGGGACGGACGGGCCAAGAGACCCGTCCCACCACACGTGTGACCTCACAGCTAAAGCTACTTCGCGGCCTTCGGGCTTTCCTTGGGCACCGGCGGCGCCTTCGTGGCGGCCTTCGGGGGCGTCAACCGCTGCAGATACATCTGCGTAACATCAACGTGCTGAGGACGTTCGGGCGGAATGAAGACGAAATCGTCCTTGCTCACCTTGCCGTTGAACACCACTTTCGTGAAATCCACCGTCATCAGTGCGACCGGCACCGGCTGACCAGGAATATTCTTGAGATATTCAATCCGACGCGGAAACTCGGTCTCTTTGTCGAGCGACAGGCGGACCGAATCGGGGATATAGACCGGCAACGGCGGCGGAGTCTTGTCCTTGGCTTTCGCACCCAGCCACATCGCACGGTACTTCGCATTCCAAGTCCCCTCGAGCGTGATCACGTCGCGATCATCGATCTTACCGTCGGTCGCCTTGGAAAACTCATAGTCCTTCGCAAACGCCGCCAACAGAGCCGGGAGGCCACCAATTCCCAAGTCGGCCACGATCGACGCCCCGAGATTCGCCTTCTCTTCGGGAGTCTTCAGCGCCGCTTCGGCTTGTTCGCTCGCCTTGAGGATCTGCCGCACGTCGCGACGGGTAATCTGCGTCTGATCCTTCTCACCCAAATCATGGCGAGTCCACAGGACCTGCCCATCGCACACTTCCAGCAACGAGGCCTTCTGGGCCCGCAATTCCACGGTAAATTCCATCCGCAATTGCAGATTTTGTCCCTGCAGATAGCTCCCCTTTGCGGTGAAGCTATTCGTCTGCATCGACACCTTCTCGGTCATATTCGCCCGCACCGAGGCATAGCTTTTCAGCTTATCCGAGGCCGACAGCAAAATGGCCGCGGGGCTGCCAGTTGCCGCGGCGGGTTTCTCAGTTGATTTCTCAACCTTGTCAGCTTGAGCGAATTCCCGCCTCCCCGTAGCGGAATCTGGTAAGAGTTCCGCCGATCGCCGGCCGGCTCCCCCCTCCCGCAAGCGATTTCCGTCGGAAGGTGTCAAGAGCGATTTGAAATCGTCACTGAAGGCGAAAGTGCCTGACAGCAAAGCGATTACGGCGAATGTTAAAGTTTGCGTGATATTCATGCTGTTCGGAATGTGCGGGATTTTCCAAAGATGCGGGCGGTCAGATTCCGAAAACAAGTCACAGTCAGATCTTGCCTTCGCTGTTCAAGAACTTCCTTCCTACGGAATTCTCAAACGTTCTGTTGGATGCCCGCATTGTACCGGGCCTCCCATGGAAGAGCGACGGCAATCCGCCAGTACGAATGCAGTGCGAACAGGACCAATTCCGGACCACACGGATCGGGACTTTCGAATACGAGGTTATCCGCAGACCGAACGACGACTGCGGCGTGGCGAGGCTCTCATTGAAAAGGGTCTCGCGGGGAGCTGGGTCAAAGAGACCACCCCACGCTGTCGCAACTTCCCTGTTTAATGAGGGGGCTCGTGATGAAATTGTACTTTCTAGGACTCGCCACAGTCGTGGTAGTCTGTGTCGGCTGCAGTGTCGACTCGGCCAACTTCATGCAGGATGGAGTGGTCGACAAGGGGCAATACCATGGACCGCCGGCAGCCATGCTGGCTCGACCCGGGCCAATGGTCGATGGACCGGGCCCTGGCGTGCAGCAAATGGCGTTCATGATGGAAGCGCCCCCCCCGATGATCATTCCGACCAGCCAGATTCGTTTCATGGGGCCGGAAGGAATGGCAATCGGCTGGCAGGTTCCGAGCGGCTATGCCGAAAACCAACTGACGGCTCCGGGACGGTATAACTTCAACCAGGGCTTTATCTATCGCCTGAAGTTGACGGCCATCCCCGGTCGCGAAGGTCCGGCCCTCTACCCGACATTGCAGGTTTACCCGGCGCACCCCGCGACGGAAGCCTACTTGTCGCACAACAGTGTACCGATCGTCTTGACCGACGAAGATCTGCAACAGGTCGACAGCAACAACTTTGTCACCAAGGTCATCTATCTGCCTGATCCTCAACATCAGGACCTGGCGATCCCCGGTGCCGAAGTGCTGGTCTCCACACGTCTAGATCCGGGGATCGACCCCATCGCCGAAGCGGACCGCCGCGGAACGATTATGGCTGTCCTGCGACTCGGTAACATGGATCTGGAAACCGGCGGAGAAGCCAAGGCCGCTCAGATGGGTGGCATTGCCCGAACCGGCGGCATCCAGACGATCGACGGAGAAAACAATCAGTTCGTCCCCCCGATGCCCATCGGTGCAATCGGTGGTCGCAATGGTGGCGTCCCCGGCCCGATGGTGATGGGTCGTCCTGGACCTCCGGGGCAAATGGCTGTGAACCCGATCTCCGGTGTCGGACCGACTCCGATCTGGGGCATGACTTCCTCGGCCACGCCGATCGGACTCCCTGGACCTCCCCACCTGCCCTACGGTGGACCAGCCGGTCTGAAGTCTCACACGGTACGTAACCTGACTCGACAAGACATTCCCCGTCCGACCGACCATATGTTGATCGACGTGAAGCACAATCCGGGCATCCGCGTCCCAGCTCCTGTCAAACACATTCAGTACACCGAAAACCATCCGGAATTCAGTGGCGAAGTGGTGCAGGAATACGGGGGAGCCCCCGGTGGTGCCTACTGTCCGCCGAATCAGTAATCGCTAGAAATTGAAAACTAGCGAAGCGATGTTTGAAGTGCTCCGGGGTGAGGTGGGAATGGAGGCCCACCTTGCCCCGGACCTTCTCTTGAAATCAGAGCGGACTGGCGCTAGCCACCGGTTCTGAATTTCAAGGTCCGAAAAAGAACCGGCGGCTAGCGCCGTCCCGCTCACGAATCCGCCAACTCGCAACTCCCCCCTCTCCGAGTGTTCCACTCATGCGAATTCTCTCATCCCGCCACCTGCTGTTGCTCGGTTACCTGGCTCTCGCTGGAATTCCGGCCGTAGCCCAGGATCCGCGCCCCGAGAGATACTTTCCGCTCAATACACCATTACCCCCCCCCGGCCGAGCCGGCGACTGGGCCGTCCGAGCTGCCCGCGGATCACCCATGCGGTTCCAACCGGTGGAGATCCAATTACCCGGAGACGGCCAGGTGACGTGGTATTCCGGCGGCCCCGGCAGCGTCGTCCAGACCCCTGCCCCGTCCATGGCCGGAATCCTGCTGGGCCCCGTCTATCGCGTCAAGATCAGCGACATGCCCGACTACCCCGGCATGGAACTCTATCCGACCATCGAACTGGTCGACCGACTCCATCCACCCGCCGGACGATCCACCGAATTCCCCGTCATTATCCCATTCACAACCGACGAGTTGGAATTGGCCGAGCGAGGTCAACTGATCACTAAGATCATCTACCTCGAACAACCCAACCGGGCCGCATTGCAAAGTGCCGGGCGCGGGAAAGCCATTCCCGCCGTCCGAGTCGGTGCGCGAGAAAACCCCTTGGAGATTGCCGACGTCAACGGCCGCCCGCTGGCCATCGTGCGACTCGGTGGCCGAGTCCCCGATACCAATCGCCCCGAACCCGGCTTCTTCGGCTCGGGGGCACCCGTGAAAGCTCTCGAGCGTCCCGCCGCTGGCGATCGAATCGAAATCCCCGCAGTTAAAGCACCAGCCGCCGCACCGCAACCCGCTGCGACTCCGGAAGCGACCTCTCCGGAAGCAAAAGAGCCCGAGTCACAGGATTCAGCACCGCCAGTTCAAGAGCCCCAGGAATAGTCTGGTTGGCGACCTTGAGCGGTTATTAAAGTTCATTTCCGATATTCGTATCGAACGAGTCCTAATATGTCTCACACCAACAGCGACTTCCCGCCATACAGCGTGAGACCCACGACCCCAGTGCGCCGTCGCATCCCCTGGTGGTCCGCTGTGGGACTCTGCGGATTCTGCTCCTGCGCCTCCCTGCCGCAACCCGTGGCGTCGAACGATCCATTCCATTCAGCACCAGCCGCTCCCGCAGTTGCAAGCACCATGCCGCGGCCAGCAACCCAGTCCACAGTCGGCCGTGCGAGCATCGAATCCACGCCGCTCATGCCGGCACCGCGAGCTGCATATCAAGCCGCTCAACCGGTACGACGACCCGTCGCTGAAAACATCCAACTGGCCTCCAACGACGTCGTCCGTGCCTCAGCCAGCGACGCAGCCGTAGAACGAGTCGATGCCGAAGCCCGTACGCCCGCCGTCTGTCCCGATGGCTTCGGCTATGCCGAGGGCCCCGTCTACGACGACGAAGCCGCATCGCCCGCGTTGTTCCCTGACGAATACCTGTTCGACGGCGGCGACCGAGCCTATCCGATCACCCGCGATCCCTATCAAATCACGGGACTGGACACCGAGGACACAATCGCCCAATTCGACGACGATGAAGGCCACACGAAGATCAAGAAGACGAACCGCGTCGCGATCTATGCCCCGCGATTCGGATCAGTCGTCATGGTGAGTGGCCCGAACTCCGACACGCTGGTCGATAAGATCCACGGTCACGTGGTCGCCCAAGGCGGCGTGAATCTGCGAAATCGCACCGTCACCGAAACGCAGGCTCAGAACCTCGACACGGGCCGGATGCAAACTCGACTGCGAGCGAACGGAGTCGGGACCGACATCGTGACCGATACGCTCAATCGCGGCCAGGGCCGAGCCGTCAGTATCAACGTGATGAACACGCACGAGTCGCTCGCCCGTTTGCGGAACGGTCAAATGGAAGACTCACTGCGTCTGACCCAGATCCAGGGCATGGCGTTTGCTGAAATCTGGACACGCAAGCAGAACCCGGTGATCGAAGGGCACGCCAGTTCGGCGTCGCAGTCGAAGACGGTGCAAGTCCAGGCCGACTATACCGGCGTCGAAGACAACGGCAAGCGAGGCGACCTGCGACTCCTCAAGACCGCCGACAAGGGTGTGGCGGCCATCGGCGACATCGTGACCTTCACGATCACCTACGAAAACCGAGGCGACCGCCCGCTGACGAAGGTGTCAATCATCGACAACCTGACCCCGCGGCTGGAATACATCGCCGAGAGCACAACCACCGACCGCCCGGGCAAAGTAGAAGCCGAAGACAACGGCGAAGGCAGCGTCATCCTGCGATTCATCCTCGACGAAGCCCTCCCCGGCCGCACGAAGGGCACAGTAACCTTCCAAGCCCGAGTCCGCTAACGCGAAGCGAAAACCAAACAACCAGGATTCCCGCGAATCCCAACCCCCGCTCGTCAAAGACGAGCGGGGGTTTCTTCCACCACCCAAACTAAAGGACAGGCATATCTCGTGACAGAACGCAACGACTTGTCAAAGATATCGTCACGTTGATTGGGTCGTGGCTCTCTCGGTTCCGGATTACAAGGGGTCTCCGCATGACGACCGCACGCAAATTCCTGGTGGATCCCACGGTGACTCCGTTTTACCACTGCATTTCGCGGTGCGTCCGGAAGGCGTTGCTGTGTGGTGATACTCATTCGCATCGCAAGGAGTGGATTGAGACACGACTCCAGGAGCTCGCCGGGATTTTCGCGATTG
>JAKFVC010000331.1 GCA_021732415.1 Planctomycetaceae bacterium | reverse complement strand
AGGGCGAGGGGGACAGTGTCTGTCATTTTTTCAGCATTTTTGACCGAATCGCGTTGTGTAGATACCAATGGGACAAGCCCAACGGGGGCGGTATCGAGATGCCGCCACCAGCTAGCGGCTGCCGGCACATCAAGCGGCCAGCCGTCCGGATTGCCGAGGATGGCCAGCAATTTTCCAATATTTCCACTGCCCGGCGAACTCGACAGTTGCGAAACTGCGATCTCAATTTTGGTCTAATCTGGGGCCGCCCATTGAAGACACGCTGACGGGGCGTTACACAACGGGCAGGACCATCACCATCGCCAGCATTTTTTCTCGATATCGAACTGCTCAATGCCCACGACCGCTGAACTTCGCCGCTGGGACCTGGCCCATGTCTGGCATCCGTTTACTCCCATGCTGGAGTACGCCGACGAAGCCACCCCGATCATCGTCGCCGGCGAGGGCTTTGACCTGATCGACAGCGACGGCCGACGCTACCTCGATGGTACGTCGTCGCTGTGGTGCAATGTCCACGGACACCGTGTTCCGGAACTGGACCAGGCCCTCAAAGATCAGATCGACCGGATTTCGCACAGCACGCTTTTGGGGCTGGCGAATGGGCCGTCCGCGGAACTCGCCAGGGAACTTGTGGCTCGAGTCCCGGACGGGTTGAATCACGTCTTTTATTCTGACGACGGGGCGACCGCCGTGGAGGCCGCGTTGAAGATGGCCTTCCAATATCATGCCCACCGCGGAGCCGATCCCCAGCAGAAGTATCTGTTCGTGAGCCTCGGCGACGCGTATCACGGTGACACGATTGGTGCGGTCAGCTTGGGGGGAATTGCCGCCTTTCATCGCGTCTTCGGCAGCCTGTTGTTTCCGTCCCTCAAGGTGCCGACTCCGGGGGCCTATCGCCTGCCAACGGGTATGTCGCGCGAGCAGTACCTGCTGTATTGCGACGAGACTCTGGAGCGAACGCTGGATGAGCATCATCAACGGATTGCGGGCTTCGTGATCGAACCGCTGGTCCAGGGGGCGGCCGGGATGTTGATTCATCCTCCTGGTTACTTGAAGCGGGTGCGCAAACTGACCTCACACTACGGAATCCCGCTGATTGCCGATGAGGTCTTCGTCGGTTTTGGCCGCACCGGGACGCTGTTTGCGTGCGAGCAAGAGTCGGTCGTTCCGGACTTGTTGTGTATTGCGAAAGGATTGACGGGAGGCTACCTGCCACTCGCCGCGACGGTGGCCACCGACGAAATCTACAACGCTTTCCTCGACGTTCCGAGTGCCGGGAAAACGTTCTATCACGGTCATACTTATACGGGCAATCAACTGGGATGCGCCGTGGCTCTGGCGTCGTGCCGCCTGCTGGATGCGAACCGCGTGCTCGACAATGTTGCCGTCAACCAACGAATCATGCAGGATTGGGCCGAACGCTTCCGAGACCATCCCCATGTGGGCGACATCCGGCAGTGTGGAGTGATTTTGGCCTTGGAACTCGTGCAGGATCGAAGTCTGCAGTCGGCGTTCCCCGCGGAGGCACGAATTGGCCACCAGATCACGTTGGCGGCGATGAAACAGGACGTCCTCATTCGGCCAGTGGGAGACGTGCTGGTCGTGATGCCCGCGCCGGCGATGCCGCAAGCCGTCCTGCAGAGACTGCTGTCA
Source organism: Planctomycetaceae bacterium (assembly GCA_021732415.1). Taxonomy (GTDB): domain Bacteria; phylum Planctomycetota; class Planctomycetia; order Planctomycetales; family Planctomycetaceae; genus JAKFVC01. The sequence goes on along the minus strand of JAKFVC010000331.1, from coordinate 16,739 downwards.
GCGACGGAGCAAGCGATTCGAGATGTCTTGCCGGGTCGAAATCCGCTGACCTGAAAATATCCAGGCGAGCCGGGTGGCGGAAGCTCCGGATTCTTTTTGCTTCAGAATTGGACACACAGAGGCACAGAGGGACTTCCTATCTCTGTGTCACAAACTTTCGACTTCTTTGCGGCACGCAAAGATTTCAAACATGGCCCGAGCTAACTCATTACCAGTTTGAGATTTCTGAATCAAATACAGACTACGATTAGGATTCACCACGGAGACACGGAGAACACGGAGAGGAAATGAATGACTCCGTGTTCTCCGTGTCTCCGTGGTGAATCTGAAATCATTCCCCCAATGAGACTTGGGTTGCGGGCAAAGCTCGCGCTGGGTTCTCTGTGCCTCTGTGTTTCCAAAAATTCCCCAGCGCAACCCGGCGGGCTTTTTTGCACAGTTTATTCTGAATGTTTACTTAGTTGGCGACCGCATCCGCACCGGGGAACTGCAACTCCTCTGCGGACGGTATCGTCGCATCCTGTTGGGCCTCCGCCGTATCAAATCGCTGCTGGGCGGCCATCGGTTGCAGTTGTTCGCGATAGCCGCGTAACGGCCGTAGCAGGTTGCGTTCGATGCTGCGTTTCCGTGCGTCCCAATCCTCGGCCGAGAATCCGACATCAGCCCGCAGCTTCGGCAATTCTTCCAGAGTGCGTTCCACTAGAACAATATTCTCTTCGACATCGCGCGCCACCAGCCGGGCATTACTTGTCGGCAAGTTCCCGCGTTGTTCCCAGCGGACTTGCAAGATTCCCAGCATGCCATTGATGACATCCCACCGAGCCGCGTTGGACGCCACGCAGTCCGGTTTCTCCAGAACCAGTCGCAACACCGTCAGTGGATTACGAACCGACGAGTCGAAGTTCGGGGAGTAGTAAATCATGTGTAATCGGTGCGACAGTTCGAAACCGGGTGGCAGGCCGGGAACTTGCGTGGCAATCTCGGCCACTTCCTGGTGCATAAACAAACTCACCAGCGGATCGTAGGGTGCGGCAAACGTCGCCAGTTCGATGACGTCATTCGCCTGCAGTCCATGAATCGCCTTGCTGAGTTGCTGGAAGTAGCGCAGTCGTCGCTTGTCATCCGGATGCAAACCGGCCGACTTGTCAGCTTTGTGCTCTTCGTGATTCGCCTGTTGAATCCGCGACATCGGTCGAGTCGAGATCTGCTTTCGGACCTGGCTGCGATAGCCCCAGTATTGGTCGGGGAACTTGGCGACCAGCTCTTGCTGGCCACGCACTTCCGCCAACCGCCGCAACAGGTCCTCATCGGTCCCGGCTTCACCGATCCAGCTGAGAATTTTGCTGGCATGAACGGTCAGCGTGTTTTGGATTTCGTCAGGCTTCGGAGCCCAGCGCATCAATTCGCCAGGGAGCATTGCACTGAGACGGCCATTTGTCGCCGTGTTCAAACCCGGGCTCGACTTATCCAGCAGTTTTTCCAGACCGGCATGGTCGTAAGCGGCCAGAGTCAGCAACACGGACCAGTCCCAACCGACTTGCGCCATGAGTTCCCGGACGTGGGGTGCCTGCATACGACCGACCACGTTCTGGCGAATCAATCCCGACTCGGCATTGGTTGCCAGCCAGGCGACTTCACCACTGCCCGTTTCGACGGCCATGACATGTCGGAATACGCTGCGCAGCGTTGCCGCCATCGTTTGCAATGGGAGTGGGCCGTAGTCCACGAATTGGAAGCGTTGGCAGAAGATTCCATCGGCAGTCAGTCGCCGGGAGGCGCGACGATAGAACTCTTGAGTGTAGAGAGCGGAACTCTGAACCAACGCCGATTGCGATGGATTCGAGATCAGCACATCGTACTGATCGTTCGATCCGACGACCCACAAGGCCGGATCGACCGTGGTGACCGTCAGCCGCTCATCCTGCCAGATGGCTCCGGGTTCCGTGCCGCGTGTGACTTGCTTCAACAGCGAGACCAGTTGCGGATCGGTCTCGACCGTGTTGACTTCAAGCACAGGTGAAGCCAGCCCAGCCTGCAGCGGAACACTGCTCCCCAGACCAAGGATCGCAATCCGCCGCGGTGCTTCGTGCAGCGTTAACGGTAGGAGAGATAGGAGAATTTCACCGGTATCTTGCGGGCTGAATTCGGTATTCGTGGAGAGATTGCCGTGAGGGATGCCGTTCTCGCGGATCTGATGGCGTGCGATCGCCGACTTCCAGACCGTATAAGTCCCGTGTTCGCTGGGCAACTGAAACTCAAGCCGACCTTCATCGAGGAAGGGCAATTCTCGCCGCGGAGTTCCCGCCTGATCAGCCAGGAAGACGTTCGTGGAGAACAACAATCGCGCCGCCAGTTCGGGACGGACACCGCGACTTAACGTCGGGGCAACCACCAACAGGCCCAGGCTGGCCAGAGTGAAACCTCGGACCAATGTGTTGGTCGGCAGCTCACGTGTCCGCAGAGTTTCCAGCAGTTTGGCTGACGCCAGGATCCAGAGCCACGCGTAACATGTCAGGTTCAATCCGCAATACGGCACGAGGATGGCATCAGTGACGATCCCACCAAACAGAGCCAATAGCAGGCCGCTGCACCATGCTGGCAGTCGTCCCGATGCTGGCTGTGTTGCAGTCTCCAATCGAGATACCGCCCAAGTCCAGATCAATCCCAACGGAGCCAGGCAACACCCGACGAGCAACCAGCGGATGCTGTGCAACATCCAGACTTGGGAAACTGACCCGGTTAGCGTGACGACTCGGAACACAACCCACGAAAAGCCAGCCGACAATCCCAACAAGGTCAACGCGGTCCAGGCATGTGCGAACGCCGACAGTCCCGGCAGTGGAACGGCCTTCCGCTGAATCGAGCGGCAACCACAAGCCATGCCAAACAGCAGACCCGATATCGTGGCGGACAGCGTAAAAATGGTTGCTGGCAACAACAGTTCGAGAACCTGGATCGACCACAGCCCCAGCCCACCGCAAGCGACCGCGATGATTGAGGAACTCACCGCGGACCAAGGGGCAATATTTGAGGAGATTTGTGATGCTGAAATGATGGGAGAGATCGGCGATGAAGCCAGCTTCCGGGCCAGTAGAATCTGCCAGACCTGAGCGCCCATCAGGATCGCACAACCAGCAATCGCTGTCACGTACAGGCTGCCCCAAGTCGCAGCCAAACCCAGCCCCAAGCCGCACGAAATCCCAAATAGAAATGCAGCGGAAGGACGAACGGTGGCGGGCGAATCTGCCTCGGTCTCCGCATTGGGCAGCAGAGACAATCGCCCCACGCACCAGACAGCAGCGCCGACCGCAACAACAGCCCAGATTGCAGAGTACACAAACAATCCTGATCGGGAAGCCAGGATGGCATCGTTTAGGATGAGTTCGTGCAATCCCCAGCACCAGGGAGTCAGCAGGCACAGTCCGACCAGAGCGCCGGGCACTACCAACAAGCGGGCGACGCTGGCATTAGCGCCATCGCTTCTGGCCGCGCCACGCAATCCCCAAGCCAACGACCAGGCCAAGCCAATCACGATCCACGCGGCCGCAGTCACAGGACGCGAACTGCCCAACTGGGCCAGGTACTGTTGCTGTAGTCCGAGCAGAATGAATCCACATCCCAAGCCACTTAGCAACCGGGGCCAAGGCCAGGACGTGACATGCCGCACGCAAAATCGAACCAGCCAGACACAAATCGATCGGATCATGGCATCCTTGCCTTCTTCGCGACTGTAACTACGTTGTGGGAGTTACTGTGTGGGTCAACTCAGGCAGGAAATTTCCCGCCCAAATTCTTGAGTTTCCGGTTTGTAGCGAAAATTGCTACTCGAACGCAAGATGAACCTGCAGAATCGCTTCGGGCAATTGCGGAATCTGCGATTCCGAGTCGATGGGAGGGTGAGGGACCCAGAGGGTGCCCCGCCGAACCGCATAGTCTAGCGAGAGCTAATAAACGCTTGCGGTTCGGCGGGAGCCTTACCCTCCCATGACGTCGAATGTTCCTTACTTCCCGGTCGGCTTGCCGAAATGCTTGTCGGCGAAGGCGAGGAACGCCAGCCAGTCTTCCTTGGTCATCGAGTGCTTACCGCCTCGGATGAAATATCCCAGTTGCGAATCCAGCAGCTTGCCAACTTCCGGCGGATGTTCGGCACCCAAGTCTCCCGCTTTCAGGAAGCGGTAGACCGGAGCGGCGGCTTTCAAGACTTCGAACTGGCCGTCCGGATTGGCCCAGGTGTCTTCGACCGCGTTCGCGAACAACACCGGCCGCGGTGCACACAGGGCGACCAGGCAGTTCTGGTCGAACGGCAGTCGGTCGGGGCGCTCGTTGAACTGTGTGAACTCGTCGTCAAACCAGTGTGGGAAGCGATCGTTGATCTGCTTCACCGATTCGCCCACCTTCCCGCGACTCGGTGCGGTGCCACCACATCCAGCCTGCAGCGGAATGATCAACTTGATCCGTTCGTCGAGAGCCCCTGCCAGGAGGGTTGCCTTACCGAGTCGCGAATGTCCGACGAGTGCAATGCGTTCCCGGTCGATATCCTTGTTCGTGTAGAGATAGTCAACCACACGCTGGGCTCCCCACGCCCAGGCGGCAACGGCGCCCCAGTCGTCGGATTTCGGCGTCGTCTGGCCCGGCTTCAGATAGTGCGGGTGGACTCCATTGGTGAAGTCGGGAAAGTCGGGATCGAGATCGCCATTGTAGAACGTGGCGAGTGCATACCCGCGATCGATCGTTTGTTCCGCATTCCAGACTTCCGCTTGACCGCCGCGTCCTGCGTCAGTCGCCTTCTCAGTTTCACACCCCGGGCACGACTTGTAGATCCACGTCGTCGGCAACGGAATCGCCGGATCTTTGACGACGGTGTGATTCCCACAAAAATTGATTCCGATGAACACGCCGGCTGGCTGAGTCCGCTGGTTGGGCACAATCAGCAGCAGGTTGATGGCGGGTGCGTCGGGATGGTACTTGATGGAAACCTGCTTCTTCGTCGCCTTGCCGCCAAAGTACTTCGCATCTTCGACTTCGACGGTCGACGTGATCTTCTCCGGTGCGGCGGGCAGGTACCCATACATGTAGTGCTGGAAGAGGGCTTTCAGCTCGGGGCGCCGTTGTTGGGTCCATTGCTCTGGAGTCGCCACCTTCTCGCCGTTGAGCATCACCAGGGGATCAGGCAACCCGGGATGCGAAGGCAGTTTGTCGACACTGGGGAAATCTGCCGCCGAAGTAACAGCAACGGCCAGCAAAACCAGGGAACCGATCAACGCTCGCGAGCACGAAGGCATCTCATAACTCCTGGGGACATTTTTGTGTGGAATCAATAAGGTAGGCAGATCTGCACGAAGTATACATCGGCGTACCGAGAAATGGCATTTCGCAGAGGAATACTAGCCCGAAGCGCAAGCTTTGAAGTTGCGCACTATCGACTCCGATTCACATTCCTATTTCAGCCCGGAGGGCTCGACGTAGGTAGCCAGAGGCGGGAGCCTCTGGAAAGGACGGAAATATTCTCGATGCGCCCCGGAGGGCTACGCCGTGAAGGATATTTCGACGTCACGGGAGGGTGAGGCTCCCGCCGAACCGCAAGCGTTTATCGGCCTTCGCCAGACTATCCGGTTCGGCAGGAGCCTCACCCTCCCATCGACTCGAATCACAAATGGAACCATCTTCTTGCAATAATCCCTGACAAAAATCCTTCACGGCGTTGCCCGGAGGGGCCGCCGAAATGTCGCCGGCCCCTCCGGGGCGGAAATTTGAGTTAGTACGTGAAATCCAGAGGCTTCCGCCTCTGGCTACCTACGTCGAGCCCTCCGGGCTGAAAAGCGCAAGCGAGTGCATTCCCTCGAATGTAAGACCAGAATGCACTCGCTTCCGCTTCGCAGCTTGTATTCTCGGTCACTTCTTAGCCAGCTCGTCCTTGGGCAGGTCGTCGTCATCAACGTGGAACTTGTGCAACACGCGGTGGGCGACCGGCGTGACGATGATGCTGAATGAAGCGACGAAGACCAACCCGCTGAACAACGCGTAGAACGTGGCGAACAGTTTGCCCTCTACCGATTCGACTTTGTCGACCGGCCCCATGCCCCCCAGGATCATCGCCGCATTGAGGAGGGCGTCGATCCAGGCCAGCTTTCCGAAGTAATGGTATCCACAGACTCCCATTCCCAACGCCGCGGACATGACGCCACTGGCAATCGCGCCGAATAACAACAGCCTGCGGACGAAGTCGCCGAATGGAGCAAGCTCGTCGGCCTTTTTTTCAAAACCCATACCCTGATGACTCGATCGTAGTGAGTTGGTTGAGAGGAGCACGAACTTATTGAAGTGAGCCGAACTCAGATCTGGCAGCACTGCTCAGATTCTAGCACTCGGCAATTGTCACGTCGCTAGTGCAGCGTCAGTGCAATCAAAGCGAGCTCGCCGGTGAAGCGTTCGGCCTGCGTCCAAGGACAGGTGATCGACGTCGAAATCTGCATGAGACGAACATCACCAACAGGCAATATTCGCTCCGACGCAGATTGCACTTGATTTCTTGATTGTCTACAATCAGATTGTCGATTGTAGACAATCTACGTCAGTTCAGGCGCAGGGGCTGCCGCGTTCGCGGTTGAGTTCCGATTCCAAGGTATTCTATATCTGATTTCTTGTTCGTTCGAACCCATCTTGTCGCGGGCCAGTTTTCTCGGAGATATCACATGAAAAAGCGAGGCTTTACGCTGATCGAGTTGCTGGTGGTGATCGCGATCATCGCCGTTCTGATTGCCCTGCTGCTGCCTGCCGTGCAGCAGGCTCGCGAGGCTGCTCGAAGAACGCAATGCAAGAGCCAGCTCAAGCAAATTGGCCTGGCATTGGCCAACTATCACGACACTCATAACAAGTTTCCGCCAGGTGCTATCTATGGGATGCTCCCCAGTGGCTGTCCGTTGTGCGCCGGAACCAACTGGCGGGCCTTCATTCTGCCGTATATTGATCAAGCGCCAGTCTACAATAAGCTGAATTTCATCGGGGGCAGCTTCAGTGCATTTGCTCCGTATCCGTTCAGCAATGGCAACCAGGTTCTCCAGCGGTTGCTGATTCCAGTCTACAAGTGCCCGACGAGTACCTGGGATCCGTTCTCGAATCCGCCGAATTGCACGAACGATGTGGGAGGGCAGATGGTCGATTATGTCGGAATCGCCGGAGCCTATCCCGATCCCGCTAGTCGGGCGTCGGTTTGTTCGCCCCAGGCGAGCCACGGTTTCTTCTGCAACAATGGGACGCTTTCCTCTGCACAAGCCTTCAATATTCGCGATATGACCGACGGATCATCGAATGTCATGATGGTCGCCGAGCAATCGGGGGCAGTGACGGTGGGCGGGGTGAAGACCGATGTGCGGTCTAATTACACCGGCGGCTGGCCCGGATCCAGCCTGCCTGACGCTGTCCCAGCCCTGACGGCTGGCAGCAACATGTTTTACAACGGCCTGACGACAGTCAAATATGCAATTAACACTCAGACAGTTGTCGCTCCATTTTCGGATGTCCCCTATGGTGGGAACACGATTCTCAATTCCTTTCATGTCGGCGGGATCCATGCCTTGCTGGGGGATGGCAGTGTTCGCTTCCTCTCGGACAACATCAACTTTCCCAACCTGTTGAATTTGGCATCCAAAGACGATGGCCAGGTTCTCTCCGAGTTGTAGCAACGAATCGCAGTGAAATGTGAATGGGAGGGTGAGGCTCCTGCCGAACCGCATGGTCTGGCGACGGTCGATAGACGCTTGCGGTTCGGCGGGAGCCTCACCCTCCCTCGACGTCGCAATATCTTTCGCCGCGTTGCTCAATACACTGCTTATTTACGTGACTTCTGATAATCGTCCCATCTGGAACCACAATTCATGTCGGAACTGTATCGTCTCTCGTGCCGCGATTTCAGGACCGTTCTGGCTTCGCGATACGGTCAGCGGAGTCTGACGCTGTTGGTATCGCTATTGTGCCTTGGACTGGCCGGCTGTAGCTCCGGAAAGGGACCCGTCGGCTATGTGGCTGGGAATGTCACGCTCCAGGAAAAGCCGTTGGGCAGCGGTTACATCGCCTTTAGCTCGAGCACCAAGGGACTGGCCGCAGGTGCGAATCTCAACCCGGCGGGTGAATTCAAGCTGACCGATCCACTGCCTCCCGGAGACTACATCGTCACGGTCACCCCGCCGGCCGCTCCTCCGCCATTGTCTGTCCCGGCCGGAACACCTCTGCCGAAAAGCGATATTCCGGAGAAATACCGTTCCGAGAAGAAGACCGATTTGAAGTTCACCATCAAGGCTGGGGCCAATAAAGCCACGTTTGACCTCAAACCGTAATTTCGCACTGGCATCGCTGCGACTCATTGTCCAACCCGTGGCCGGATATCGCTGAATCTGGTAAACTACTCAATTGGTATTTGTTACAGAGTCGTTTTCAGGCTGGCGAGTGACATGTCTGTCGATAATCCTTTGCTCCCGATTGCTCAGCCGCATGTGCTGACGCTTCCACGTTTTGGTGACCTGACGCGGGAAGACTTGATCGAATGGTGCAAGTCTCAAGGGGCACCCGCGTTTCGCGCGGATCAGATCCGTGGCTGGATCTTCGGCAAGCGCGTCAACGATTTTGACGTCATGACCGATCTTCCGGCCAAGTTGCGAGCTCAACTGACCGCCAATTTTGCGCTCTTTACGTCTACGATCGTCTCCCACCAGAAGTCGAAAGACGGCACCGAAAAGCTGCTGCTGGAGATGTTTGACGGGCATTACGTCGAGTGCGTGTTGATGCGTGAAGACGACCGCCGGACGATCTGCATCAGTACCCAGGTTGGTTGTGCGATGGGTTGCGTGTTCTGTGCCAGCGGGTTGCTGGGAGTCAAACGTAATCTGACGTGCGGCGAAATCCTGGAACAGGTTTTACGTCTCGACCGCCTGCTGCCGCTGGCCGAGCGGATCACGAATATCGTGGTCATGGGGATCGGCGAACCTCTCGCCAACTTGAAGAATCTGACCGCCGCCCTGGATCACCTGAATCAAAACGGCGGAATGGGCATCGGTGCCCGACGAATCACGATCTCGACGGTCGGTCTACCTGACAAGATTCGTGAACTGGCCAAAATTGGCCGGCAGTATAATCTGGCCGTTTCGTTGCACGCCCCGAATGATGAGTTGCGGACACAACTGGTTCCCGTCAACAACAAGATCGGGATCGAGGCCCTGCTCAAGTCGACCGACGATTATTTCAACGAAACCGGCCGCCGCGTGACCTACGAGTACGTGCTGCTGGGCAATCTGAATGATGCTCCCGAGCATGCTCATCAACTGGTGAAGTTACTGAAGCATCGCGCCGCGCACGTGAACGTGATTCCGATGAATCACGTCGAAACGCTGCCCTTCGTCGAACCGAACGAGCGTCGCAAGTACGAGTTTATTGCGATCCTGGAAGCGGGGGGAATTCCCGCGACGATTCGCAAACGCAAGGGTGCCGATATCGACGCCGCCTGCGGCCAACTGCGGCTCAAGAAAGAGCAGCAACTCGCGGTCGCGGAATAGGGCGCAATTTGGACTGCGGTGATTCATCACCGCTTTTTCGTCCGGATAGGATCGGCTTGGCTTGGCATATGCGGACAAAGTTCATCCGAGTTTTGTAACGCTAGTCAGCTGCATCAATTCCCCGAAGGGGATATGTATCATAGCCCAGGGTTGCCCGCTCCCGCGGGCTACCCTGGGTAAAGAATTAGGATCGATGTTTACCCTGAAAGGGTTACTTCTTCGGTCTTCAGAGAATTGCAAGCATGAACCCCTACAGGGTAGGACTACCTCTTGGGGGCCATACCCAGGGTAGCCCGCAGGAGCGGGCAACCCTGGGCTATGATGCATAACCCCGTTGGGGTACTTATTGAAAATCGCGACGGGACTCGCGGTCCTATCCTGCGTTCGCCGCCACGGGGACCTTAACCGGTTTCGGTTGCACCGGCTTCGCGGGCTTGGGCTGCACTTGAGGTTGGAACGGTGGGATATTCGCAAATCCACCACCACCCATACCGCCGCCGCCCATACCACCTCCCATGCCGCCACCCATACCGCCGCCACCTTGCTGGCCGCCGTTGAACTGACCGCCGCCGCCCGTCTGGCCGCCAGAACGGCTGCCGCCCATGCCGAACAGGGGGTTGATCGGCATGACCAGGTCGCCGACGTTGTACACCCGGATCGGCCGCTTGGCGATGCCGTCGGTTTTCGTCGTGATCTTCATAACTTCGTTTTCGACAACGTAAGTCAAATTCTTCGCGTCCAGCAGCAACTTCAGTGCATTCTTCAGCGAGATTTCGCTGACCTTCAGCGTGATGTCCGTGGCGTCGGTCGCGACGCTTTCCTCTTCCAGCTTGGCCTTGTCGATCACGATATCGAACCCGTGGCGCTCCATGATCGTATCCTTCACCCCGTCGAGTGACTCGTCGGTGAAGTCAAATGTCGTCGGCTTGTCGAGTTCGTTGACGATCTTCTCTTCTTTTTTGCTGTACGTCTTCAAGTCCACCGACTTCCACTTGCGGCGGTTCTCGGTAATCCATTGCCAGCGTTCGGGGGTCGGCCAGACGAGTGGCGGTTCATCAGGAAACGGCACGTGCGAGAGCTCAACCTGATACAACAGCGCCAACAGCTTGTCCTGTCGCAGACTTCGCAAGCGCCGGGCCTTATCAAGGTGTCCGGCCGCTTCGGAGTTGAACACATCGAGGTTCGGAACACCGAGGTACGGGTCGAGTTCCACAGCGACACGCGAGACCGCTTCCGCGTCTTCGAATGACTGCGGATTGCCCTTGAAGCCGCGGATCAACAAAGCGCGGACGCGATCAATCAGTTGCTCCATCTTCTCTTCATCGCGCTGCGTCTGGTCCGTCAGTTTCTTCAGTGCTTCCTGCTGCGACAGCTTGCGATCCAGGGCGGCTCGCTGCTGCTCGAAGGCTTCGCTCTCATTTTCGAGTTGTTGCATGGCACTCTCGAGCCGCTTCCGCAATGCCTGCCGGACATCTGCTGAAATGTCGGTCGCGGAAATCACAGTGTCGAGCTGTCGCTTCAACACGTCCTTCGCATCAATGACGCTGTCGCGGGCACCTGCATTGGCCGTTGCGATGCCGACATTGACGTCAATGGTGATCTGCTCTTCACGGACCTTTCGTCGCGCTTCGAGATCCTCCAACAAGGATCCGGTCTTGGGATCCGATTTGTCGGTGGCATCATTGGCTTGATCAAGGGCCGCGGCGGGAGCGGGCGACTCTTCAGCATCGGGTTTGGGTTGCGGAGCAGCGGGCGGGGCCTCTTCTTCAGTCGCTGGTTCGCCTTTAGCGGCGGGTTTCGCCGTAGCGGGCTTCTCAGCTGCGGGTTCCGTCTCGGCCGCAGGTTGTGCTTCGGCGGCGTCCTGTGCGAATAGTTTGCGACGCTTGACCGGTTTGACCGCCAGCCCGCGAGCGGCCACCTGGAGTCGGCCAGCCTCAACGTTGGTGGGATCGATCTGCTGGAGCAGTTGCACAAACTGATTGACTTCTGCGGCATTTCCCTTGCCAAGCGATCGGGCGCCGGCTTGGGCGAGTTCGTCCAGACGTCCCTGATAGACATCCTGAGCCTGCGTCATCAAATCCCGACCAGCCCAAGGCATTGCTAACCCTTGCGAATCGTCAGCAATCCCCCAGGCATGACCAACAAACACGGTGGAACCGGTCACCGGCTCATCTTCGACGAGCCACGTCAAGTCGTGCGTTTTCTGTTGTCCGTAGAAGGATCCGGTCAGTTTGACCTTGAGCTCGCTGGCAGACATATTCTTGGCGAGCAATACGGTTTCACGATCAAAGCGCACTGGCGGCAAGAGCTGCGGCTGCAGACTGTCGATCGGCGGTTGAGTCTCAATTGCGGTGGGATAGAACACAGGCGCCACCAAAGATTTGGCTAGTCCTCGGCCAACGGCTTCCAGGTCACCGGGAACGGGCGAGGCATCTGCCACCAGCGTCGGCTGGTCAATCACGACCACTCCGCCGGTGTGCTGAGCGAGAGAGCCTAAGAGGAGCAAATCCTGACGCGGTCCGATGGCATAGCTGTTGATCGCGATCCCTGCACCACGCAGTTCGGCGATGAGCTGCTTGAGATTCGCGAAATTGATGAGTTGCGCGGTGCTGAATCCGTCACCCACATAGAGCACTGAGCGGATGCGAGTTTTCGATGGAGTCTCTAACGCCAGTCGCAACGCACGTTCGATGTTCGACGATCCCAGCGGGACTCGATCTTCCAGGGCCGCAAATCCAGCCTGCAATTCAGGGCTGCCGACTGCGACAAGACCCTTTGTCAGTGACTCGGCAGCCACATCTGCGGCAATCAACTGGACGCGGTCACCGGCGGGCAAGGCGCGGCAAACGGCGGAGGCCAGTGCCGCCGAACGCGTGCGATAGTTACCGCTCTGACTGGCGGACGTGTCGATGATCAACACGTGATCGACAGCCGCTGCGGACGGCTGCGCGAGCTTCGGCGCGGGCAAGACGACGGCGGAAAAGATCGTTCCATCGGGCATCTGATAGCTGATCAGTCCGGGAACTGCTGCTGATTGGACAGGGCGAACAGCATCCGCCGCCATTGCTGCAGCAACAACGAGACCGCTCCCCAGGAGGGTCAAAGCAAGCCGCCAGATAGGCATTGTGTTGATACTTTCGGTCCGCTCAATTCCTCAAGAAGTTCAGGAGGCGACTAGCGAACGTCAGAGAGAGGGGGGAACTATGAAGAAGTGCAGGATAACTGGTGAATCAGTTTCCAGATGCAAAGGTGATACTGAACTTCTATGAAAGAGAATAGCAAAGGCCTACAGCAGTTGCGCTCCAAATTCCATGAACATTTTGCGTGAACTGGAAATAAATCTGGACTGAGGGCGGTCTGCGAGACGTACCATCGACATGCGGCCCGCAAATCGTCAGGCCAAATCGGGGTAACACGGGGGCGGCCAAAGGTATTGTCGAGTGGCAACACATGGCGGGATTCAGCACGAAAAACACGGAATTCCGATTGCAACAGCTCCCTCTGGGATTGCTATCCCTTCGAGGCCAGTAATCAGGTGGATATACTTGCCAAACTCGGAAGATAGGTTTCGCGTGCGTTCGAACGAGGACCATTCATGCTCCAGCGACAGAGCCGACGTCAATTCATGCAATCGACCAGCATCGCTGCGACGGCTGTCGTCGCGAATCCCATCTGGTATTCGACGCCGGCTCAGGAGGCCGTGGTCCCGCAATCGCCGAACGAACGCTGGAGAATCGGTTGTATCGGGATGCGGTATCAGGGTTCGGTGATCACTCGCGAGGCACTGCCCTATGGTGATGTGGTCGCGATTTGCGATGTCGATCGACACGTGCGCGAACAGGCCCGAGCCAGTTTCGGCAGTACGGCCGAACTCTTCGAGGATTATCGCGATCTGCTGCAGCGCAAAAGCATCGACGTCGTGCTGATCGGTACCCCAGACCATTGGCATTCCAAAATGGTCATTGACGCCTGCCGGGCCGGCAAAGACGTCTATTGCGAGAAGCCGCTGACACTGACGATTGACGAAGGGAAAGTTCTGTGCCGGGTGGTCGACGAAACCAAGCGCGTAGTACAAGTCGGATCGTGGCAGCGCAACGACGCCCGTTTTCGCCAGGCAGTCGAAATGGTCCACGCCGGACGTGTCGGAAAGCTGAAGAAGGTCACCGTGCTGATGGGTAAGAATACCACCGGCGGCCCGTTCACACCGCAACCGATTCCGCGGCATTTCAACTGGAATCTCTGGCAGGGACAGACCCCGGACGTGCCCTACATTCCGGAACGTTCACACTATACGTTTCGCTGGTGGTACGAATACAGCGGGGGTGAAATGACCGATACCGGAGCCCATCATCTGGACATTGCCCAGTGGGGGATTGGAGCACAAGACAGCGGCCCGGCTGAGATCGAGGGAACGGCCAAGTATCCCTCGGTCACCAACGGCTATAACGTCGCTTTGGATTATCACGTTCGTTACCGCTACGCCAACGGAGTCGAACTGGAGGTCCTGGACTCGCCCCGTGGTGAGCACAATCGCAATGGTGTCATGTTTGAAGGCGACGCGGGGCGCATCTTCGTCAATCGCGGTACGATTGCCGGCACTGCGGTGGATGAGCTGGCCCGCAAGCCGCTCCGCCGGGAAAACTGGAAGGTCTATTCCCACGACAATCTGGCTCGCCCCGAGCGCATGGGGAAAATCGACGCCATCAAGAATCACATGGGCAACTTCTACGATTGTACGCGTTCACGTGACAAACCGCTGTCGAGCGTCGTCAACCAGCACCGTTCGGCCAGCCTCTGTCACCTGGGTAATATCGCGATGCGTGTGGGGAGCAAACTGAGCTGGGATCCGCTGGCCGAACACTTCATCGGCGAGGGCGCGGCTGCGGCCAACCCGCACCTCCGCCGGGAGCAACGCGACGGATTTGAAGTCGTCTAAAGAAGTCGTGAATCGTCGCCTCGTTCGCCAGATCGCACTCCGCTAGCCCCACGAGATCCGGATGACCACTCCTCTTCGAATTCTCATTGTCGACGACCAGCAGTCTGACGCCCTGATGATCGTCGATGCACTCCATCGAGGCGGCTTTACACCGGACTGGCGACGAGTTGACACCGAGGCCGACTTTATCTCGGCGCTCCGGGAACACTGGGATGTCATTCTTTGCGATTACTCGCCCGTCGGTTGCCACGCATTGCGTGCCCTGGAATTGAAGAACCAGCACGCTCCGGACGTTCCCCTGTTGATCGTTTCGGGGTCGGTCGGCGAAGATGCGGCGATTGCGGCCATGCGCGCTGGAGCGGCTGACTATCTCTTCAAGGATCGTCTCCTCCAACTGGAACAGGCCGTCAGGCGCGCACTGGAGCAACGCCGCGAGCGTCACGAATGGCGTGAGACCGAGCGCGAACTGCGATTGCACCGGCGAGCCATTGAAGCGAGTAACCAGGGTTTCATCATCGCCGACGCTCAGGCCCCGGATATTCCCATTATTTATGTGAATTCGGGGTTCGTGAAGATTACAGGCTATCAACCCGCCGAGGTCATTGGCCGCAACTGCCGCTTTCTACAAGGTCCCAAGACTGATCCGGCAGCCAACGCCGAGATCCGTACAAAGTTGCGCCACGGACTGCCCTGTGCCGTGGAAATTCTGAATTATCGCAAGGACGGCACATCCTTCTGGAATGCCCTGACGATCTCACCGATTCACAATGAACAGGGAACTCTGACCCATTTCGTGGGCATTCAGTCCGATATCACGGACAAACGCGAACTGGAAGGACAACTGCTGCATGCCCAGAAGATGGAAGCCATTGGCCGCCTGGCGGGTGGCGTGGCTCATGACTTTAACAACCTGCTGACGATCATCCTGGGCTGCTGCGGCTTTGTGCTCGACGCGGAGCCGGACCCCGATACGACGCAACTCATGCAGCAGATTCGGCACGCGGGCGAACGCGCAGCACTGTTGACGCGGCAGTTGTTGCTGTTCAGCCGCAAGCACGTCGCGGCCCCTGTGCTGTTTGATCTCAATGATGTCGTCACCGGAATTCAACTGATGCTGCTCCGGGTGATTGGACCGGATGTCATTCTGAAGACCGAGTTGGACCCGGAGCAGCCCTGGATCAAAGCCGATCCCGGTCAGTTCGAACAGATCATCTTGAACCTGGTCATCAACTCGCAGGACGCCATGCCGGAGGGGGGCGAAGTGACCATCCGCACGCGCACACTGCCGGGGAACAAACCGCAAGTTCTCCTGTCGGTTTCTGACTCCGGGATTGGGATGTCGGACGAAGTACAAGCCCGCATTTTCGAGCCCTTCTTCACGACGAAAGAACTGGGGAAAGGGACCGGACTGGGGCTGCCAATTGTCTTTGGGATTGTCCGCCAGTCGGGTGGTACGATCAAAGTCCAATCGGCGCCCAACGCGGGGACGACCGTTGAAATCCGACTTCCGCTGGCGGAACACGAGTCCGTCGATCAAATTCTGCCCGCCAGCGAATCGCCCGTGGGTACCGGGCATGAGACGATATTGCTCGCAGAGGACAATCCGCAGGTCCGCCAACTCACGTCTCAGATCTTGCAACGAGCAGGCTACAACGTCTTACAAGCCACCGACGGCAGGAATGCACTGGAGGTTGCCCAACAGTTTGGCTCACCCATCGCATTGCTGGTGACCGACGTGGTCATGCCGGATTTGAATGGCACGCAACTGGCACTGCAATTGTGTGCCCTCCGTCCGCAGTTACGCGTGATTTTCATATCGGGTTTCAATGAAGAAGCTGTCGTGCGACACGGAGTCGCGACCGGTGACATCCCGTTTTTGCACAAACCGTTCACGAACAAAGGCCTCATCAGCAAAGTCCGAGAGGTCCTCGACGAGCCCGCAGAACAGGCGCGGCGGCGAGTGATGTCCTTGATCAATTCCGCGAAGAGTGAGACGGGTGGTGTTTGATGGGAGGGCGAGGCTCCCGCCGAGCCTAAGACGACCGCAGGTCGGCGACCGCCGGAGGCGCCGTGCGATGCCTCCGGCGGTCGCCGAGCTAAAGCTCGTCTTAGGCTCGGCGGGAGCCTCGCCCTGGGATGATGCCTCTCGTCAAATAGCCCAGCGTTTTTGAATTGAGCTGGGGTTGTGGAAATCGGGAGTTTCTGTTGCGCTAGATCCTGTGAACGGTTTCATTCTGCACTCGGGTGTCAGGTTTGGG
>JAKFVC010000298.1 GCA_021732415.1 Planctomycetaceae bacterium | reverse complement strand
CCCCCGGCCCCTCTCCCCGGAGTACCAAGGCGAGGGGAGCGAGATCATCGTGTTTATTCGGAGGATGGAGTTTTCTGGCACACGCTGCCAGAACCTTTACGCTGGATCGATTGTCTCTCCGGAATGCAGCTTCCCACCACGATTCTTGCTACAATAATCCAAACCAGATCGATTCGCTGGCCTGCCAGGGTCGTCAGACCAGCCTCATCATCGAACCCTACAGAATTCGGGACGTCCGGAACTTGGGAAATCTATCAAGACTGACTAGAGTGGGGGTGGAATGAGCATCGAGAATCCAGTTGCTACCCCATCTATGATTCAACCAGATACCGCATCCCCGCCCGCCGCAGCTTCTGATCCGCGGTCCGTCGGGATTGTTGAGACCAAGTTTCTCACGCTGTTTGAGCCACCCCATCCGCTGGTGCTGGCCAATGGTGCGACTCTCGGACCGATCACGGTTGCCTACGAGACCTATGGCAAGCTGAATGCTGCCAAGGACAACGCGATCTACGTCTGCCACGCGCTGACGGGTGACGCGCACATGGCCGGCAAGCGAACGACCGACGATCGCAAACCCGGCTGGTGGGACGAATTGGTCGGCCCGGGGAAGGGCCTCGATACCAATCGCTACTTCATCATCTGCGCGAACGTCCTGGGAGGCTGTCAGGGAACCACGGGGCCCGGCAGCATCAATCCAGCGACCGGCTGCCGCTATGGTCTCGATTTCCCCTTCATCACCTTCGCCGATATGGTCTCTGTCCATTCGGAACTGACTCGCAAGCTGGGTATCGACAAGCTGCTGGCGGTGATCGGCGGGAGTGTCGGTGGCATGCAGGTTCTGGAATGGGCCGCCAAATTCCCAGACCAATTGCGAGCCGCCGTCTGCCTAGCCACTGGCCCGCGCCTGTCAGCCCAGGGCATCGCCTTCAACATGGTCGGCCGCCGAGCCATCACCTCGGACCCCAATTTCAACCAGGGCAGTTACTACGGCGACGAGAAGGGTTCGATCATCAATATCGAATCGGGCCCCAAACTGGGTCTCGCCATCGCCCGCATGGTGGCTCACATCACGTATCTGTCGGAAGAGTCGATCGAATCCAAGTTCGGTCGCCATCTGCAGCATCGCGAACAGTTCACGTTTGATATGTCGACCGACGTGGAATTCCAAGTCGAAAGCTACCTGCACTATCAGGGCCAGCGGTTCGTCGAACGCTTTGATGCGAACAGCTATCTCTACCTGACCCGCGCCATGGATTATTTTGATCTGGCTCGCGACTACGGTGGAGTATCGCAGGCACTCGCCAAAACGAATGCCCGCTTCCTGGTGGTGTCCTACACGTCAGACTGGCTCTTCCCGACGGCCCAAAGTAAGGAAATTGTCGCGTCGCTCGTGAAGAGCGGACGGCACGCGACATTTGTGGAACTGGAAAGCCCGTTCGGCCACGACTCGTTCCTGCTGGAGGTCGAACCTCTGCAAGAAATGCTGGAACCATTCCTCAGCCAAACACACTTAACCGCGGCGTCGGACAACATCGGGAAGTCCAAGTAACCAAATTTGGACTGCGGTGATTCATCACCGCTTTTACATCCAGGTTTGCTTGCCGGACAAGATGGCGAGTCCCACACGAAAACAGAGCTCGCCAGTATATCAACATCAAGAAAATGCAAAGCGGTGATGAATCGCCGCAGTCCAAAGAAGCGCCATATGGCAACCGCAACGAAACCGAAAAAAATCCGCCGCTTCTGCATGCCTGATCCGTTCGCGGTCCTCACCGACGAGATCATCCAGGCCCAGATCCACCCACGCACCCGAGTCCTCGATTTAGGCTGCGGTGACGGGCGTTTGCTGCAGACACTGCGTGACGTCCATCAATGCCAAGTGCAGGGGATCGAACTCGATCTCGAGGAACTGAAAGCGGCCATGTACCGCGGGATTCCCGTTCTCCAAGGGGACTTGGATCACGGCCTGGACGGCTTCCCAGATGACTCCTTCGATTTCGCGGTCCTCAGCCAGACGCTACAACAAGTCCGTCAGCCGCGGCTGATTGTGCAGGAAATGCTGCGAGTGTCCAAGCAGGCGCTCGTCGTCGTCCCCAATTTCGCGCATTGGAAGGTGCGGCTGAAAGTCGGCCTGCACGGTCGAGCCCCGGTCACCTCGCAACTGCCGTACGAATGGTACGATACGCCGAATTTGCACTTCATGTCGATGTGCGATTTCCGCGATCTGGCCGAGTTGCTAGAAGCCAAGATCATCAAGGAACTCCCCATCATTCGGGGCAGGGCAGTCGAGGGCGCGTGGTGGGCCAATCTGCGAGCCGACAGTGCCCTCTACGTCCTGGAAAAGAACTCCACAAAACCGTAGCCCGACTCTCTGAGTCGGGTCCCCTCCGAGGAGTACTCGACTCGGAGTCCAGCGACAGATTCCTACTCAGCCTTCTTGGGCACAGCCAACTTTATCGTCTGCAATTTCCCTTCACGGCGAAACACCAGATCAATCTCAGTTCCATCCTCCAGCTTGCCCAACACTTCATTCAAGTGCCGGCACGACTTGATCAATTCTCCATTCACGAACAGCACCAGATCGTCCGTTTTGATGCCGGCCGTAGCCGCTGCCGAACCCGCGACCACATCCTCCACGTAGGCCGGAGTCCGCGGCACGACATCGGGAATCATCACCAGCCCAAAATCGACCGGCTTATGCCGCCGCGGCCCATCGGGCGTTTCCAGCGGATTGACCGGGGGAGTGTACTTACCCGCAATGATGTCCTGAATCGGTGTCTTGAGATCGGACAGCGGCATCGCATAGTTGGTCCAGGTGTTGCTCTGCGCGTTGCGCAGTTCCTTGCCAATCATCGCCAGCAGGCGACCATCTCGAGTCACCAGCACCCCGCCGCCCGCTCCGGAATTGTTGGTGATGGCATCCACCACATACACATCCCCCGGGAAGGCGATATCGAACGCCCCACGGCGACCTTCGAGCTTCGTCTTGGCCGCAATCACCCCGTGCAAGACAGTGACCGGTTCATTACCCGCAGCCACTTTGAACATATTGCTGAAGGCCAGCACGCGAGTCCCCGGGGGAGCGGTTCCAATCTGTGTATCCAGATCAAAGTAGGGCAGATCATCCGCCTCCACTTTCAATACAGCGAGGTCCAATTGAGGTTCGGCACCAATGACCTTGGCCTTCAACTTCCGCCCCGAATCAAGCACCACGGTCACCTCACCCTGGTCGAGCACATGGCTCCAGATGGTAACGATATGACCGTTGGGCGAGACCACAAACCCCGAGCAATACCCCTGTAGCCGCTGCAGGCCACCGGCACCAAAAATCTTGACCATCCGCGGCGTCACGGCGGCGATCGTTTCACGAGTCGACTGGGCGAACGCTCCCACCGGGATATTGCCAATCGCCAGACAGACCAACCCCAGCAACATCCGCCGCGAGAACGATGCGGGCGAACGAGAAGAGGGCAGCGAACAACCAGATTCCATTCGAAAACTCAAAGGGCACCTCACCGACTGGCATGTCTTCAAATACGAAACTCGACACCAGCGTTTGGCATTTGCAACAATAAAAAGAATTTGGAACACTAATCTTCGCTAATCTTCACTAATTAATACGCCAAGCAATTAAGCCGAAGTGAACGACGAGGGCACACGAGCAGGGAATTGTAGTTCACGAACTCTCGCATTGGCCTGCTCCATTTTCCCATTCTTGATTAGTGTAGATTAGCGAAGAGTAGTGTTCCAAAAATGCATTTTCTGAAATTCAAACACGCCCGACTCAGAGAGTCGGGCGACAACTTATTTCGAATCATTCCCCGGTGCCGCAAAATTCACGGCCTCAATCTGATACACCGCCGGCGACTTGTCCCCATGCCGGACCTGAATCGCCTTCGGAAGCTTCTTGCCGGACAAATCTTGAATGCCTTGGAACCGGAGTTCACAACGATCCTGATTCTCGGCTCGGATGAAATCGTATCCCAACAATGCACCAGTCTCGCGGCTGAAATACCAGTGCGATTCCGCACCGGCCAGCAATCCGACCAGAACGTCCACCGTCTCACCCTGGCCGTCAAACGGCTCGCTGCCCAGATAGTAGAAGTCGGTGAATGCCTTCGGCCCCTGTGACAACAGCAACCGCAGGTGATGCCAGGCGGTCAGCAAGCCACCCGTTCCCGGCGGCTCGTCCCGCAACTCGGCGAGGTCGCTGAATTCCTGCAGGAACGCTTCCTTCCCGAAGAACAACCCGGCCCCTGAATCGGCAAGCGTCGCCTCGAACTTCGTCGCTGCACCAAATTTGCCCGTCAGCTTCCAGCGACCGCGGGC
Organism: Planctomycetaceae bacterium; assembly: GCA_021732415.1. Classification (GTDB taxonomy): domain Bacteria; phylum Planctomycetota; class Planctomycetia; order Planctomycetales; family Planctomycetaceae; genus JAKFVC01. Next base: position 14,086 of record JAKFVC010000298.1, on the reverse strand, counting down.
ATCTTCGTAGCTGCCCCAGGCCGCCAGTCCCTTCAACACTCGATCTTGCTCGAGCTGATTGAAGTAGTAGTTGGCATACCCGGTCTTCTTGATATGGAACTTCTTGAGATGCTCCGGCGGAGGAGGGGGCGGCGCATGACCTCGCATCGGCGGCGCTGGCGGTCTCCCATCCTTCGGCTCTTTGTCGTCTTTGGGTCCGTCCTTGCGAGGCTTCTCTTCAGGCTTGGGAGCAGGTTCCGGACCGTGCTTCTTTTCTCCCGTCAATTCCGAAAGCAAATGCAGTCCGCGCAATCGAACCCAAATCTCGGTCTGTTCGGCTTTGCGACGATAGACGATCGGCAGCTTCCAGCCCTTGGGATAGATCCCCAGGACGTTCTTAAATTGATTCGTGCTCCCGATGGGTCGGCCACCGAACGACACGATTTCGTCGTCATGTCGCAACCCGCGGTAATACGCTTCGGAATCTTCCAGGATGTCGGCGACCGTCACGTTGCCTTCATCATCGGTCGAAACCGTCGCCCCGAGAGTCGCGTGATCAACGATGCGACCGCTCTTCAGATGGTCCAGAAAATGCTTGATCTGATTGATGGAAATCGCATAGCCCGCACCGGAATTCACCCGGCCGCGCTTCTCAAATGAGCCACGTCCGTTGATGCCAATCAGGTCTCCATCCGCACTAAACAAGGGCCCGCCCGAGTTCCCCGGATTGATCGAGGTATCGACCTGAATGCAGTCGGTATATTCGAGGATGTTGCCGGACGCCGGATACTGATAGCGATGCACGCCGCTGACAATTCCATAGGTCACCGTCGGCTGAAAATCGGTCGCCAGCAGGAAGGGATTGCCCATCACGAAGGTCCAATCTCCCGATTGAACCAGATCGCTGTCTCCCAACTTGGCATGCGGAAAATCTTCGCGACCGAACATCTTGATCAACGCCACGTCACCGCTGGGATCCACTCCCACGATGACGGCATCGTAGAGGACGCCATCATTCAAACCACACTTCATGAAATCGCCGACACCGTCGGTCACGTGAAAGTTGGAGAGGGCAAACCCATCAGCCGAGATCAACACACCCGACCCGCCACCAGCACCGCCCGGGGCAAAAATCGCCACGACAGACGGGGCCACTTTTTCGATGACTTCAATCCGCTGCTGCTGAGCACTGGCCACGACCGGATCGGCAGCCCAAGCGAATTGCGTGAGGGCGACCACACAGCAGGCGGTCATCAAGCACCGTGACAATAAGGTCATTTCGATATTCACTTCTGCCGCCAAAGGAGCTTCTCACGCTGAGAAGTCGAGATCGAATTCCGTTTCGGCATATCAGCCGCGGGGCTACGATGTCTAACGAGTCGTTGAAGGCCAATTTGCCACTCACCAACACGATGAATCTGGCTCCCCTCGCCCTGGTACCCCGGGGAGAGGGGTCGGGGGTGAGGGCCTTTTCGAGCGTCGTTCGATTGGATACTCAAAGGCATTCTTTTTTTGGGGGGAATTCTGGATTCCAAAGTCGCTGGTTGATCGTGCCCCTCACCCCCAGCCCCTCTCCCCGGAGTACCAGGGCGAGGGGAGCTAATTCATCATAAAGCACCGATGCTACCTGCTGAAAACTTCAGATGCAGTCTATTTTACCAACTTCGCGTCCGCCAGGCTCAACCAATCTGCGATATCCAGTTCTCCGCCGTAATCGACCAGGATCTGCAGCTCACGCACGCCGGTCACATTGAGGTCCACCTTGCGTGGTGCATCCGGCCCTTTGACATCCGATTCGAACAACGGCTTGCCATCCCCCGAGATCGTCAGCTTCACGTCGCCCAGCGCCCCAGTGTCATCGGCCATATCGTCGATGCCTAGCACCGTCTGAAACAGCCGATAATCACCTTGTAACCGGAAGGTCAGCTTGGTCTTCGAATGGATCGACAAGCCTTTCGCATAGGCCACGCCACCTAATGTGATGGGACTCGACAGCGGCCCGATGTCTTTGCGGTATTCCCACACTTGATCCCAGAAGGGAACGTACTGCACATCGGTGGGCTTCAACTGCGACAACTGCCGGACCTTGCCCAGGCTGAAGTCGATCGTTCGCACTTGCCCAGCCGGAACGGTCATCGTGACGCCCGACGCCAGGATCACTTCGTAGTTCTGGTCCTTGCTGACGATCTGCTTCGCCTGCAGCGTGACATCGCCCTGTAAGTCGATGATCGATTGCGGCTTGCCGGTCGCTGCCGGTGGTTGATAGATCAGGCCGTAGACCCGTTCGCGTTTGACCGGGACTTCTTCGCCATCGACCAGGAATTTGACAACCTGGTCATCGACCGTCCCCGCCACGCCCGCCAGAAAGTCGAGCTTATTGTCCTTGCGAACGACAATGACATCCTTCTTCGAATCACGAGCCAGAATCTTCAGCCAAGCCTCGTCAAGTTTGGTGTCGTTCGCGGCAAAACGGATCGAGCGGATCACGTTCTTACGAGCGGTGATCGTTCCCAATTCGGCGGAAGTCAGCCTGAGCTCTGTGCTGCTGAGGACGATCTGCGAACCAGTGACCCGCGACTCATCATTGAGGATCACTTCCACAACACTGACCGGGGCGGCAGGGGGAGCAAACCGGATTTCCAGGACGTCCGTCAGGGGCACCATCCGATTGCCCACGACGATTTGCGTCGGGGTCATCTGCTTGAGTTCACCCGCCGCCTGGCCAGTCTTCAACGTATCGACCTGGACCTGGGGCAGATCGCCCAATAAAGCCCACACCATCAACAACAAGCCAGCCATGCCGGGGGACATCCTCTCTGCGTAGCCCGGCGATTTCGTAGCCCGACTCTCTGAGTCGGGCGCTTTTCAAATGTCTAATGTCTAAATCCTAATGACTAAAAGGACGCAAGCGTGGGTGGAGAAAGTGTCGCTAACAAGCTTGATGTTGGCCACCACCATTCCGCCCACAAATCAGAGTCAACCTTTTAGACATTAGTCATTAGACATTGGTCATTTTCCATTGCTTATTTCGAATCGCGGGTTGCCAATTTCTTAAAGTACTCTTCGATCGTCTGTCGGTAGTGCGCCGGAAAATCGCGGCTGATCAGGTTCTTGACTTTGGCTCGTTCTTTGTCAGCCAGATTACCCCAGTTGGCTCCAGGCTTAGACTTCTTCTTGTCGACTTCACCGGGAGCCGTGCTCCCCTTGACTCGACTGTCCTGTGCCGCACTGTTGCTCTGCATGCCTTTGCCAGCCTTGCCCTGACCAGAACCTCCACCACCGCCATTACTCTGATCTTCCATTTTCTTGATCATTTCGTCGAGCAGATCGACGATTTCTTTTTCGACTTTCTGTGTCTTCTGCCCAGCTCTCGCCAGATTCAAGCGGCGAGTCACGTCGGACATCTTGTTCGAAACATCATCCAAGGACTTCTCTTCGAGATTCCCCAAATCGTACTGCATCAAGGTCGCCACGCTGTGATAGCGGGGAGCCACACCTTCCGTCCGCTTGAGCAATTGCTCGAGAGTCAACAACCCCGGCTCACGCAAACCGAGAGCCTTCTGACAGGTGGCTTTGTAGAACAGCAGGCCCGCGGGATCAACCGAGTCGGTGATTGTGGCACCTTCGAGAGTCTCCAGGGCTTCCTCGTACATTTCGCGATGGACCAGGTACTTGCTGAAGTACAGCCGGAAATTCGATTGGTAGAACGCGCCCAGGTCCTTCGCCTTCAATAACGTCTCAGCATCAGGAGGCGAGAGTTCCCCGGCGGGCAAGACCATCAGCGGCAGAAAATCCGCTGTCGGTTGATGCACGACTGCGAATGACTGAATCACTCGGTCGAGGACGACTTCCGCGGGTGGCGTGGCTCCGGCATGGGCCTTCCACAGTTCTTCCACCACGGCCAACTTGACGGCGTCAGAAATCTTTTGCGACTGCACCCAATCCCGCACGCGTGCCTGGACCAGATCCGGTCGAGGTGCCGCGATGATGTCTGTAGCAGCAGTTTCAGCCCAGCCTGCCACAGCCCAGCTCGAAAGCAGCACAAATGCCGGTAACACGCGATGGAGTTGCATATTCTGAGTCCTTGAATGGTTGGACTACCCGGTCGCTTCACGTTTTGTCGCTGAGTGATCAGCGACACTTTTCAACTTAACTTACTTGTTCTTCCCCACTGCCAAGTCGTAGGTCGCTTTTTGAATCCGCGCCTGACGATTGGACAACTCTTGCACCTGCCGCACCACATCCGGCTGCGTTGCTTGCTCGCCGGTATAAAGTTGCCCCAATTTCAAAGTCCGGCCGTTGATTCGCAACTGCAGCGACTTCAACATCTTCAACTCGGAGATCTTCTTGAGCAACTCTTCTTCCTGCTCTTGAGACTGTTGTTGCTGCGGTTGCTGTGGCTTCTGCTGTTTTTCCTTGGCCTTATCCATCGCCTGCTGCATCGCTTCGATCATCTCTTTGAGACCGGCGATAATGTCCATCTCGATGGCCTGAGTCAGTTGCGAGACATCCTGCTGCTTAAGCCGCTCGGCGACCGTCTGCATATCAAACCGCATCTGCTCGATCGCTTCCGGGAATGCCACCGCAGTCCCTTCTTCCTTCATCAAGGTTAGGGCCTTGTTCGCTTCGAGAACCAACTCCGCTTCCTGCAGCGACATTTCCTCAGACTTCAACTGATGCCGGCTGGCCCGTTCGGCCTGCGGCACTTTGTCGATCTGCACGGTGTCATTATAGATGGCGATCTGTTGAGCCAGCATGCGTTGGAAACGTGCTTCCAACCCCGCCAGCTGCAGCAAACGTTCTTCTTCCCGTAACTGCCGCAGGATTTCTTCGAGCTTCTCCTTGGCCTTCTGCAACTCTCGCAGAGCCTCGTCCTGATTCTTGGTGGCATCCTTCTGCAGTTCCTTCTGCAGCTTGTCGATGGCCTTTTCCATCGCCTTCTTAGCTTGCTCCAGCTCTTTACGCCCTTGCGTCTGCTGGGGCTTGTCGTCTTGCGGCTGCGATTCACCAGGCTGAGACTCGCCCGGTTTCGATTCACCCGGCTTGGATTCCCCTGGTTTCGACTCACCGGGTTTTGACTCGCCAGGCTTCGATTCTCCGGGTTTTGATTCGCTCGGTTTGGAGTCCCCGGGCTTACCTTCATTGGGCTTCGAATCGCCGGGCTTGGATTCCCCCGGTTTCGATTCTTCACTCGGCTTGGATTCGCCGGGTTTGGATTCTTCTGGCTTGGGCTCACCGGGCTTCGCATCTTCCGGTTTCGCTTCGCCCGGCTTGGATTCCTCAACAGGCTTCGCGTCACCCGGTTTGGGCTCGCCCGGCTTCGATTCGTCGGGCGTTCCCGGGGCCTTGGGCTCACCGCCATTGGGCATCGGAGTCTTGTCAGCCGGCTTGGTCGGCTTGCGTTCATGATCGTCGCTGTCGATCGTCTTGCCGAGTTCCTGGGCTTTTTCGGCCAGTTTTTCCTGCCGCGGCGTCAGCGTCTGACCCGGTTCACCTCGTTCGGTTCCCGCGCGCACATCCTTCTGGCCGGCGATGATCTTGTTGAGATCCTTGATGTATTGTTCGATGCGGGCCTTTTCCTTGGCCAGCTCTTTTTCGCGATCGTCGCTCATCAACAGATCGAGTAGCGCCTGCAGGTCGGTGACCACTTCACCCTGGCGATCGACGGCGTCTCCCAATTCGCTCTGGTCGCGTAGGATCTCGACCAGCTTCTTCATCTGATCGCCGACACCATCTTCGCGGCTGCGGCTGAGGGCTCGATTGAGAATCGCGGCTCGGTCAGGGTCGGTCTTTTGGAGGAACTGGACCATGTCGTTCATGGTCTTTTCGAAGCGCAGATACCGGGCGTTGATCGCATCCTGGGACTCAGACAGTCCCAATTCTTGTTCCGCCGGGTTGGCGGGAGCCGCAGCAGGAGCATCAGCCACAGCGGCTGCGGGGGGCTCAACCGGCTTCGCGGGAGCATCACCAGCCACACCGACGGCCAACACGGCGACCGTTCCCAACCAAAAGGTGGTCAAAACCCGGCAGATCTGTCGCATAGTCGTCCCCTTCACGGGTCACTATCGTGGTCGGTAGTAACGTTTTATATCCGGTCTGAGTATTCGGGCCGGTCTCCAGGAATCATACGGGCTTCAATGCCCTGGTGAGGTGCAATTCAGTTGCCCAAAAATCGGGCGTCGAACAACCTACTGCAAATCACATGCTCTTCGCAGCATATTTGACAAAATAACCCAACTTGCCGATCCGTCTCGAGACCGCAACCGACAGCATTCCGGACGCTGGACACTTCTGGCCGGCGGTCCCTTTGACTTCTTTGACTTCTTTGACTTCTTTGAACTCTTTGAACTCTTCGTAACCTTTGTGCCCTTCTGTTCCAAATCTTCTTAACAGAAGGTCACAAAGGTCACGAAGAAAGACAAGACTCAATTCAATAGAAATTCAATCCGTGTCACCAGAACCGATCTTACTTTAACTTGTTGATGATACTGCGTTTATTCTCTGTCTCTGTCCGCTTTTTGAGTTCCTCTTGCTGGGCTTTGATCCCTTTCAGGATCTCCAGCAGCTCCTTGTAGGTCTCCAGCTTACGCATTTCGACCAGGACCAGTTCCAGCTTGCGCTTGAGTCGGTCCAGAGCCTGGAGGCTTTCATCAAGACGGTTCAGGGGGTCGGTTTGTTCCTGCAAGGCCAGCCGAAATAGTCCCAGCCGTTGGTCGACGTCCGGGAAATCGATGTCGTTGATCCCTTTCAATGGCCGGAGGAGCTTCACATCCATACGCTCCAATGTCTGCGGCGTGTCTACCGCATTATTAATCATTTCTTCACGGATGTCACCCAGACTTTGGCCTATTGCCTGCGTCTCGTTGTGATTTTTCCGAATTCCGTACAACCCGCGTTCTGCAGCGGTCGCAGCGTTCTGCCCCGCGACTTCCAATTGCTGGTCGCGATCGACACTCTTCGGCTTGCGTCCGAGGTCCAGTAGATCCACAACTGTCTTGCGGGCCAGCGTCAGTTCCGTCTGCGAACGTTGGATTTCAATCAGGATCTGCTCAAACCGCTGACGTAAGTTCAATTCCCGAGCATAAAGCTGCGACAACAGTTCCTCATCGCTGACGATCTGAAAATTGTATTTTTCCCCTTGGGCGAAGTGTGGTCCGCTGAGGTCGTCGGCATCTTCGGCGATCACCGACAACGACAGTTTCTGACCGACCTTCAATTCCAGCGGCAAAACATCAAACCGCAGCCACTTCTGGGTCTCAGACTGCTCGAGGGCAAATTTCTTCGAACCTTTGGGCTCGGTGGGAAAGGATCTCGGCTGTGCATCGGCCGAATCGAGGCGGTAATCAAACCGCGCTGTAGCCACTCCGTAGTCGTCGGAAATGACGCCCGTCACGGGAATTATGGCTTTTCTCGTAATCGACGAACCAATCCCCCGCAGTTGCGTTTCGATCGTCGGCGGTTCATCGATAATGGAATTGATGGCCAACCGCGCCGGTTCGGCCGTTAAGACGTCATCGGTATCGCTCAAGAAGATTTTCAACTGAGCATCCGCCGGCAACCGGAGCGGCATCCGCGCCTGACCATCGTCGGAGATGACAGCCTGATCTTTCGCACTGGCCAACAAGAACGGTACGGAAAAACTACGACCATCTTTCGCCGTCCACTGGGACGCACCCGAGATGGTAAAGCTGCCACCTCGAGTCTGCCCGTCCTGCTGGAACAAGGTGAGTCGGGCGACATCCCGGCTGAATTCCAGGTCGTAGCCCGCCGTTTGAATCCGGACACCCACCAGTGGTTTGTTCGTCTCGGCCTGCAGCAGGAAATCCGTTCCCGACGGCAGCGAAACCTGAGTCCCCTGCACGGGCTTCGGTGTCCTGATCACCGCGCCGGTCTTCTCGTCGGCTTCATTCCAGCCGGTGTACTTGGGAAACAGCGAATTGAGAACAATCCGATCGATGCGCGGGGGTTCCACCACTTCGATGTGGTACGGCGTCCGCTCGGCATCGCCCGCCAGTAGATTGCAGTCGAGACTGTTCAACAGCCCGGTCAAAGTGTGCTTGAACTGGCGGTCCCCCAGTCGGGAGAAATACGCCCGTCCGCGGGCACTGCCGTCCGACATCAGATAGCGCAGTTGAACTTGCTCCGGAACTTTCATCCCCGGTAGTACGGAGGCCTGCAAAGTCAGATCGCTGCCGCGCGGATGCTTGTAAACTCCGTCCTTGAACTCGATCACACGCTCGCCAGGTTCGGCCAGTACGACCAGTTGAATGGCGGTTTCACGTTTCCAGGATTCATTGGCCAGCAAGACGTTGCGGCGGAACCAGAGGCCAAATACGTCTGAAAAACAGATCGCAAACGCCAGCACCGAGACAAACAGGCAGGAGGCCGATATTCCCGCCCGCATCAATGGCCGCTTGTCGAACACGGTGCCTAGATCGAGATGGCTTGACGCTTCGCGAACTTCATCGATGGTTCGCGCCAGCATCGCTTGCGTCAGAACCGGTCGCTGGACTTGCTGCTCGCCCGTGAGTTCGATGGCCGTGATCAACCGGTCGTTCAACTCGGGGAATCGCCGCTCCAAAACCAAGGCCAGAGCACGCTGTCGGAATTGACGCAGCCACCTCAACCCGACCCAACCCGCAAACAACGCCAGGCACGTGCAGATGCCAGCGACTTCAATCACAAAGCGGATCCAACGGGGAAGTTCCGCACGTTGCAACGCGAAGTACGACCAGTCCAAACCCAAGCTCAGCCAGAACAAGATCCCCAAGACCACCAGCACCGAGGCGGTTCCCTCCAGCAACACATAACGCTGGATGCGAGACCGCAAGCGGGCCAGCAAATCGGTCAGTTCAGGAGGTAGTTGATTTTCGGGCATATTTCTCTGATCGACGTCAACACATTGGTTTGTATTGATTCGTTGCGCCTATCGTATGCGAATTCTCGATAAATTTCTTCGGAAGGTTCCGATTTTCCGCGACAGCCAGCCGGCAATCTGCCAGTTTACCATGCAAAGGTGCTAATGCACCAAGCAATTCCGTGAGCGGCACGGCGCTAGCCGCCGGTTCTTCTAGAACATCCACACTCGGAACCGGTGGCTAGCGCCATTCCGCTCACGTTCACTTTCGCAATCGCCTATTTGTATTTGAGCTAGCCCGACTCTCTGGGTCGGTTTTTCTTTTCACCCGACTCTGAGAGTCGGGCTACGCGCCTCACGCCAACTTCAATAACTTTCTCGTCAACCACTCGACGCTCAATAATCCAATCAGCAAATACAAGACCCACTGACGGTCCCATAACGCTCGCGGGACGTCGAACTGGATCTTGGTGGTGCTGCGATCGGGCAGCAGGCTCGCCAAGTCTTTTTCTACCGACTCAAACGCCAAGTACTTGCCCCCGAGTTCCGTCGTTGCCAAACGCTGCAATTGGGCCGCGTCTTGTTCAGGTTTGACGAACTCCAGCTTGGGAACTTCGACTTGCAGATATTGAATGACCTGTTCGTTCGAGTCCGGGATGGGCAGCTCCAGACGGTACCGTCCGGGAAGGTTAGCCGTAATCGTTCCTTGGAACTGACCGACTCGTGTTTTGTCAGCCTGCAGTTGCAGCGCCGGAACCAGCCGTTTGCCACGCGGATCGACGACTTCCAGGTCGACGTGCGACGCGACAAGTTCTTTGAACTGCTGATCGAGCAGGTTGGCTCGAATCTGCACGGTCGCCCCGAGCGAATACGTCTGACGCTCTAATAACATGATACCGCGATTGGTCCCGCGGAGCAGCCGGCCTTGTCCGACTTCACGGATCGCCTTGATCCAGTAGCGTTCGAAATACTTTTCGTCGACAGCTCGCAGTCGCCACAACTCCGGGCTACCCAGATAGAGCACGCGTCCGGCCCCGAAGAATTGTCCGGCCAGCAGAATGGGTTTGCCATTTTCCGTCGCGGCCCGCCGGTCCGAGAAGTACGCGTAAACAGTCGCTCCATCCTTGGCTTTGGTTGTCGGATAGCAACGGTAGATTCCCGCGAACTGTTTCCAGACCTGGGCAGACGCAGCAGCAGTCTCGTCGATCTGCAGGAACTCGGCTTCCACGCCGGCCCGGGTGAACTCGAAGGGCCATGGCTGCTGGAAATCTTCGTTGCGCAATTCGAAGTCAAACAGGTCCGTTCCCAAGACAACCGGGTAGAGTGTGCGAATCCCCTGGTACTCGGCATTCGCACTGGCCAGCTCGGCCGTAAAGACGTCACCCGCAATCAGGATCAAACCACCCGCATGCTGAAACACCCATTTGCTGAGAGCCTCACGCCCCGCGGCTGGGACGAGTTTCCAGTCGGGATCGAACCCCACGATCACATCGTATTGGAAGAGTTCTGCTTCTGTGGCCGGAAAATCGAACAGGAGCTTTGACGATTCCTGACTGATCCCGCTGCGACCAGTCTGCAGCCAGACATCGAGTTCGATACTCGGATCTCGAAACAAGAGGTTACGCGTAAACTGGTAATCGCGCATCGGCCCGCCGGAGACCAGCAAAACTTTGGTTTTGCGTTCGGTAATCTCGACGGGGGGCAAAGCCTTTTCGTTGTCTTCTTGCGTCAATTCGCGAACACCGGCTCCCGCCTTCACACGGATATTAAACATCCGCCGGCCGGATTCGTTGGGCTGATAGTCGAACACGACCGTCGCGGGAACGCCGTCTTCGAGCAATGTCACATCTTTGGTCTGGGTCACCGTCGCCTGCCCCTGGTCGACTTCCATCTTGCTCAACAACTCAACCTGCACGCTTTTCCCGGCCAATCCCTGACCTTGAACGAAAGCGGTGATCGAGAACCCGTCTCCCTTATGCACATGAGTCGGGGCTTGAGTGCTGGCAATTTGCAGGTTGACCGGCCGATCGGTCCCGCCGATGCCGACCGGAATCAGCTTCACCTTCGCGGCGGCCGCGGCATCTCGAGCCGAGGCGACTTCCACACCGGCGTTACTCTGCCCATCGGTGACAATGGCAATCCCGGACAACGTCTCGCCGGAGACATCGCGAATCAACTGCAGCAACGCTTCACCGAGGCGCGTTTCCGTCCCTTGAGGATGAAGTGCGGTCGTCCAATCGACCACCGGCTCCGCAGTTTTTGTTGCCGGTGGGGCAGGGGAGGCTGATTGACCGGCCTCCGGTTTGGGTCGTTTCGGGAAATTCTGGATATGGCGCAACTTCGAATCGAAGGTGTAAACCCCGACGTCGTGCGTGCCACGCAGGTCCTCCAGCAACTTGGTCTTCTGCAACAGATTGATGAGGGCAGCGGTCCGTGTCCGTTCGGAATCTGCGGGTGCGGGAGAATTTGTTTTGGGCGTCTTCTCAGGGAAACTCATCGAGACCGATGTATCCAGCAACAACGCCACGCGTGAGGGTCGCACCTGCGACGTCTCGGTCCGCTCTTGAGGATCCATTGCGACAACGCCCAGACTCGCGAGCACGCACAGCCGGAGCAGTAATAAAAAGAGTCGCCAGAACCAATGGAGACCTTGGGTGTCGCGGCGATAGCCCCACCCGACCAGCAGCACCAGGGCCACAGCGCCAACGGCGAGGCCTTGCCAGCCTTCGCGGCCGAACTCCCAGGCAATGCGCGTTCCGGCGACAGCATCCGCGTCGGCGGCCAGCAGGGGCATGAGCAGGCTATAAGAAAACATCAGGCCTGCCCTCGCGTTACGGGTTGCTGGTGACTGTCCTGAACGACCGCCGCTGCAGGTTTAGGCCGGGAAACCACGCCCTGTCCGCCGAGTCGCGCGGGAGCGGACGGCTGACGAGCGGTAGGATGAAAACTGAGTCGCATCGCCAGCCACTGTTCACCCAGCAGGACGACCAGGATGACCAACAGCAGGAAGTCGCGAACTTCCTGTCCGGCTTGTCGCCCCTGGATCCAGTCGAAGTTGCCGAATTCCTGAATGCGAATGTGTGTATCGCTGCCGAGTCGGCGACGAATCTCGTCGGACGCCGCGAGTTCGAGTTCGCTCTCTTCAACGGGAACATTGTAAGCGAGCAACAGCGGATCGGTGCTTTCGTCCTGCTTAAATCGGACCACGTTGTAGATGCCCGGCGAGCCCGTGTCGCGATAGGTTTCGACCAGCCGCGTCTCGGCACCGGGAGCCGGCTGAGCACCATTCGCCGGTTTCGGGACGACCGCGGTGAGCCTCACGATGCCCGTCGCATCGGGAGGCCGGATTTCCAGTTGGCTGCGGTAGATCGCCGGGTCGAGCACGATTTCGATCGGTTCACCAACCAGCCGCTGCGACGTCGTCCCCACGTTGCGGGCGACGTACTGTTCGAGCTCCAATTGGAGCAACACGTAACTCGGGTTGCGTGGCCAATCGGTCCAGCGCACGCCGCAGGTCGTCAGGCACGTGATGATGCGGCCTTTGCCGTACGCGTGCTCCAGAAAGGCGGGCGCTTTGTTGCGAAAGCGACTGATAATCCGGACATTGACCGGGGGAGTCCACTCCTTCGGCGTGCCGACGTATTGGCTGATCCGCACGTTCTCGACGAAGGGATTGTCCTGCCCCTGGAAGGCGCGGAAGATCGGATGATTCTCGAAGCTCAGGTCCGGAGCGGGATTCGTCGCATCCACAGTCAATTCGTTGACGGTGCTCAACGGAGTAGGGAAGATCCCCTTACCCTCTTCGTAAAGTTTTTCCGTATAGAACGCCGGCCGCACTTGCGGGCCCAGGAACCACACCAAGCCGCCTCCGGCCGCGACGTAATCTTTCAACACCCGCAAAGCATCGGCGGGAACTTCGGCCACATCCAGCATGTAAATCGTGCCGAAGGCCTGCAGAGGCTGCCGGCGGAGAAACTCGACGTTTTCGATCACCGGGGCAAAACCGGTCAGCCCGGCGGCCGGAGCCAGGGCGTCTTGCAGATAGAGGGCCTCACCATCGGCGAGATTCCCCGAGATGATCAGTATGGGATTCGTCGGGGCGATATCCACTGTTAAGTAGCGAACGTTGTCGGCATCCAGTGCATCCGCGGGGAGGGCCACGTGAATCTCGTGCTTGCCGGGCGTGTTACTGACGACGTCGAATTCGCGAGTCACTTCCGCGCCCGCTTCGAGTTCATCGACAGCCACGCTGAGGGGCAACTTCTGGCCATCCTGCAGCACCGACAGGCGCACGTTCTTGGCGACTTGATCGCCGAAATTCTTGATGCGGGTTCGCAACCGCAACGGCACATTGGCCGCCGCCAGATTGACCGTGCTGACGAGTTCGGTCACCGCCAGATTGCCGTGCCGGGTGGGAACAGACCGCACCAAGTTCACATCAATCCCGGACTTGTCGAGATCCCGCAGCGCAACCGCCAGGGCCGATTCCGGGCCCCAGTCACGACTGCGGAAATCGCTGATCACATGCAGATGCTTGGCCGCCGCCGGATTCTTCAACTGCTGACCGGCAATCTGCAATCCGGCGATCAAATCCAAGCTGCGATGCGAGCACTTCAGATTGTCGAGCTTCGTTTCCAGTTCATTGATCAGCGTTGGATCGAGACTGGCTTGCGTCAACAATGGCTGATCGGGTTGAGATAGCAGTAACAAGGAGAGATTCTGGGTACCGGCCTGCCGAGCGCCTTGCTGAGCGATTTTCCGAACGGCTTCGAGCGCCGATTGAAACCCGGATGTTTCGGCCCAGTGATCGTCCATGGAGCCGCTGTCATCAATCAAGACGACGTGATGGGTCTTTTCACCTTGCAGCACCAGCAACTGGCTGGGGTCGAAGAACGGCCGCGCGATCAGAGCGACCAGCAGGGCGACCGCCGCCATTCGCAACAGGAGCAACAGGAGTTGCTCGAGCAGCAGCTTGCGGCGATTCTTCTGCTGGCTTTGCAGCAGAAACTCCATCGCAGCAAACCGGACACGGCGGTAACGCATGCGGTTGATCAAATGAATGATCACCGGCAATGCGACCAGTCCGAGACCGGGCAGCACGAACGCAGGGTGAATAAAAAACTGTGACAACCAGGCGGTCATGTCAGCCCATCGTAGCCCGACTTTTAGAGTCGGTGATAAGTAACAGGTGGTTTGAACTGTTCAATCAGTTTTGGCTCCCCTCACCCTGGTACTCCGGGGAGAGGGGTT